>JAAYGH010000298.1 GCA_012727825.1 Trueperella sp. | reverse complement strand
GTGTTGCAATGCAACACCCACCCCGCCCTTACGAGAGTCGTCTAAGGACAGGATATTTCCGTGACGTCACAGCGCCACGAATCGCCTCTGCCGAATTCTACTTGTCCTCAGGATCAGTCAAGCCAGCTGCATCAGCAGCTTCCTTCTCGTTGTACACGTGGCCTTCCTCGTCGGAAGAACCATCGACGTTCAGGTGATCCTCGGGATTTACCTCATCTACCTCGACGTCGCCCCCGAGCGGAGCATCGGCGTCGGCGATTGGCGCGTCGGGTTCGTTGTCAGCGAGCTCGCTCAATGTGCCCTCGGTGTTGTCCTTAAGGTCTTCTTCTGGTGTGTCGACCGGCTCGTCCACCTTGTCCTGCGGAACCGAGACGTCCTCCCAGTAGGCCTCTGCCCACGGGTCGGAGACAGGCTTGGAACGTGCCCAGGCGTAGTACGCAGCGGCGGCACCGACACCGGCGACAGCGAGGAAGCCGAGTAGCTTACGGCCACGGCCCTTCTTCTTCTCGGGCTTCTCCAGTTCCTTACGCGATACCTTCACGACGTCCTTAGCGCGGGTCTGTAGATCGCCAGAACCGGAACGCGCCTCGTCGATCGCAGCATTGGCTGCCCGGCGAGCACGCGGCAGGTAGTCGTCACGGAGATTCTCAGTCGCAACCTCGGCACGCTTTGTGGCGTCTTCGAGGTAGGGGCGAGCCTTTTCATAGGTATCGTGTGCCGCGACGTTTGCACGAGCGTAAGCATCGTGAGCGACGACGTTGGCTTTGCCATACGCATCCTGCATGAGCGGACGAGCGCGGTCGTAGGCGTCATGTGCCGCGACGTTGGCTTTGCCATACGCATCCTGAGCCAGAGCGGTCGTCTTTTCTGCCGCCTTGTCTACCTTCGGCTTCGCCGCTGCAAGCGCGTCGCCCAGAGCGTCGAGAACAACCTTACGGACCTTGTCGGCCGTGTCGGACGCCTTATCGGCGGCGTTGTCGATAGCAGGCTCTACCTGATCGACGATCTTGTCCTTCGTGCTTTTCTTTCCAAATCGAAAAGACATTTATTACCTCCACAAGTGAGACGGATTACCACCGCCAGTTACATCACCTAATCTTTCCACGTGAACGGGTGTTTTGCAGGTCACTAAGTGCGATTAGCCTTGATTCGGCGCCTAAATTTCTTTGAGAGAGTAAATTTCGCCATTAGCGGGTATTGGGATGGAAAACAGTGGAGAAAGTCGGCTAGTCGGCTCACAATGTGCCAAGATTGGGAATATGAAAGCTACTTTACATACAAATTTTGGTGACATTAAGGTTGAGCTGTATCCGGAGCATGCTCCAGAAACAGTCGCGAACTTCACCGGTCTAGCGACCGGCGAGAAGGCATGGACGGATCCGTCAACGGGCGCTGAGTCGAACGACCCGCTCTACAAGGATATTATTTTCCACCGCATCATTCCTGGATTCATGGTCCAGGGTGGCGATCCTCTTGGCACTGGCACCGGCGGCCCTGGATACCGTTTCGACGACGAGATTGCAGCTGAGCTCAATTTCACCGAGCCGTACATGCTCGCCATGGCCAATGCTGGAAAGCAGGGTGGCCGTGGAACGAACGGATCGCAATTCTTCATTACGGTTGCCCCCACCACGTGGTTGCAGGGCAAGCACACGATTTTCGGAAAGGTCGCGGACGTGGCCTCTCAGGAGGTTGTGGACAAGATTGCACAAACCGAGACGAATCCAATGGATCGCCCGCTCGAGGACGTCGTGCTCACCTCGATCACAGTCACCGAGTAATCGGAGACTTTCCCTTTAATGAGCGACGCCGAACGGATGGACCAGAACCCAGCCCATCAGGGGGAAGGGGTTCCTGTGCCCACTCCCGTTCGGCGTCGCTTATCCAATTGGCCGCCGATTACGACGGCCATTATTGCTATCTGCGTCCTCATGGCTGTGGTTGGACGTGTTCAACCACAGGTGCAGGTAGAACTCATGTTCTACCCTCCCTTTGCACTCGAACAGCCTTACCGGTTCCTCACCTCTGCGATTCTGCACAGCGGATTTTGGCACCTTGTGTTCAACATGTACGCCCTGTGGTTTCTTGGCCGCGTGCTTGAACCTGCGCTGGGAAAGATCCGTTTCACCACGCTTTATCTGGTGTCCGCTATCGGCGGCAACGTCGCCATCATGTTGCTGTCGAACCTGACGGGCCAGTGGAACATCGGCGCAGTCGGCGCATCGGGTGCCATCTTCGGACTTTTCGGCTCTCTCGCGGTGCTCTACAAGCGCGTGAATGCCAACTTGTCCGGAATTCTCACATTGCTTGGTATCAATCTGGTGCTCGGCTTCACTGTTCCGGGCATCTCTTGGGAATCGCATCTGGGTGGCCTTGTCGTCGGCATCCTTCTGACCTGGCTGTGGATTGGGCTAGGAACACGATTCCGAGGCAAGCGGCCGAACCTGCGCAAAGTCGTGGATATCGGCGTCGCGCTTCTCGTCCTCGCTGCGATGATCGGTCTCATGCTGATTTAGAACGAGCGCTGTCAAGCCCGCTGAAAAGCGGGCTTTTCTTATGCCTGCTTGATTTTTCTGCAGCTGAAATTTCTATAGTTTTCCCCAGCTGCGACTAATCCTGTGGATAATTACATCTATGTAATTTAGGTCTGATCGAGCGACTGGTCAAAGGTATGTGGAGCGAGTGGCGCCGCCCAAAGGGCGCAAACGCGAGGGTTTGTGGTTATGTGCGAGGGGAATTTCCCCTCGTGTATGGATGGAAGTCCTCGCGTCTGGCATGGGGGCGGGTGGTGCCGGTGGCGGGCGGCATGCCGAGCGGTGGAGCGGATGGAGCTGATGGCAGGCCCGGCAAGGGGCGCCGCCCAGAGGGCAACGACGAAGGGAAACAACACACTTTCGGGCATGAAAAAGCCCTCCGTAAGGGAGGGCTTATCTCATCGGATCAAGAATATGGATGAGTGAAAGGTCGCTACTTCCAACCCATCGTCATCAAGAATCCCACAAGCATGAATCCGATGCCGACGAAAAGATTGATGTTGCCGTTGTCGAGACCAGGGATTGGGAAGCGTCCACCGGTGATGTAAGCAATAACGATAATGAGCAGACCAAGCACGGCCAAGCCGACCATGACGGGAACCCACCACTTCGGTGAGCCCGTGGGAGGAGCTACCTTCTTCTGGCGTTCCTCTGCTTGCTGACGTGCAATACGGCGCTGTTCGACCTTCTTGCGCTTCTTGGACTCTGCCATCGTGATCCTTTGTTTGAGGGTACGTCCAAATCTTATACGGACACGCCGAAAAACAGGAAATGTGAGAGCCGATGTGACACCTTCGATGCTTAGATCAACGACGGCGACCCTGTGGTCAACACCGACGGATCGGGCAGCGGTATCAGTTATGCTTATGCGCAGCACAACAGAAGGACGACACTATGACACGTGCGGGTCAGCCTGCGACGACGGCGAGGAAGAAACCCTCGCTTTTTAACCGTATCCTCGGTGTCATCGGGGAACTCCTCATTACTGCGGGGCTCATTATCGTTTTGTTCATCGTGTGGCAGATCTGGTGGACGGATGTTGAGGCAAACCGAGCTCAAGCTCAGGCGATTGAGCAACTCCAGGAAGAATACGGCGTCATCACCGTGGAAGAGGCCGGAATCGCGCCACGCCAGGACGGACCTCCCCCGGAATGGTCCCACGATCCGGTGTACGGCGAGACCCTTGGAATCATGCGTATTCCCGAGTTTGGATACGACTATGGCTATACGATTCTCAACGGTACAAACATGACGGAGATCCTCGATACGGGCGCCTTCGGCCGGTATGAAGACACGGCGCTTCCCGGCGAGGTTGGAAATTTCGCGACGGCGGCCCATCGCCAAACGTACGGTGCCCCGATGCTTCACGTGCCACAGCTGGAAGAGGGCGATGCGATCGTCGTCGAGACTGCCCAAGGATTCCTCGTGTACTCGATTGTGGCGGACGAGATCGTTCTACCCTCGGCGGTGTGGACGATTGCTCCCGATCCTTTTCAGGCATACGACCAGCTGCAGGGGCGCGGTCAACTGACCAACCCCACGCGTCGTTTGCTGACGATCACCACATGTCATCCACCGTTCGTGTCGAACGAGCGCTGGGTTGTGCACGCGGAGTTTGATTACTGGACCAAGCGCGAAGACGGACTGCCGGAAGCCCTTGTGGATCCGGAAACGCTCGCCGCACTGGAAGGCGGTAACTAATGTACGGAACCATCTGGCGTCTTCTGCCGGGACCGAGGTGGCTGAAAGCCATCCAAGCCCTTGCCCTCACGCTCCTTGCCATCTACCTTCTCTTCGAGTTTGCATTCCCGTGGGTCCTGCAGAACACGAACATTGTTGACAACACAATCGGGGAGTAAGCCGAAGCTTACTCCCCGAGAGATGTCTCGCTCGCACTTCACAGTGCAACGCTAGGGCCACGCGAGGCGGAATTCGAATGGTAGATCGTATTCGGCCTGCCGCCATCGCCTGCCTACCCGGTTGATTCGTCGGCCGGTGGATCAGATGACGGTTCCGGTTCGGGTTCTGGTTCGGGTTCTGGACTCGGCTCCGGTATGGGAGTTGGAGCTGGGGCCTTGGCGATGACGAGCTCTACTCGCTGGTCGTACGGTACCTTTCCTGCCACCGGGCTCATCGCTACAACAGTTCCTGGCGCCGAGTCAGCTGTTTCAAGTTCGGTGATCGAAATGATCGGGATTCTCAACTCATCGCGCAAAATCTGTTCGGCTTCGGCCTGGCTGAGTCCGCGTACGTCTTCGAGAACAACCTCACCGGATGCGACCACGAGGTTCACCGACGTGCCGCGTTCAACTTCAGTCCCAGCGATCGGAGATGTTTCTGTGACGATATCGGCTGCTCGGCCGGGCACGTCATCGGAGTCCACACGCCCGACTGTCAGCCCCACTGCTTCCAGTGCTTCCTTTGCCTGATCTTGGGTGTAACGGCCATTGATCACGTCCGGAACCTCGACCGTGCCTACGCCGGATGAGAAGTGGACGGTGACGGGATCGCCCTCGTTCAGGCTTGCACCAATCTGTGGGCTAGATGAGACGTAAATTCCTTCGGGAATATCGTCATCTTCGACCTGATCGCCCACGTTGAGCACTAGGTTGCTCTCTGTGAGCGCTGCACGAACCTCGGCTTCATCCATGCCCTCTAGATCTGGCACGGTGGTTTGCACGGCGGTTGTTTCGTCGTCGCCAGGGTTCTCGCTCGCATTCATGATTGCCCAACCAATGCCGAGAAAGGCCAGCAGGAGCAGGATGATGCCAATAAT
>JAAYGH010000297.1 GCA_012727825.1 Trueperella sp. | reverse complement strand
TGCCGGTCGTGCTCGTACTTGTTGCGGAAAATGTTGGTCACGTGAAGTCCGTTGCCGCAATGACCGGCGAGAACCTTGATGACATTACCGGTAGGGCACTGTTTGCCGATGGCATCTCAACCGTCTTCGCCGGAGCTGGCGGCGGTTCGGGTACCACCACGTATGCCGAGAATATCGGCGTCATGGCCGCGACCCGCGTGTATTCGACCGTGGCCTACGTCGTCGCCGCAGTCATTGCTCTTGGCCTCTCGATGCTCCCGAAGTTCGGGCAGATCATTGCCACGATCCCGCCCGGAGTCCTCGGCGGCGCCGCCACGATCCTCTACGGCATGATCGGTATGCTCGGCGTACGAATCTGGGTTCAGAACCGGGTGGACTTCTCTGACCCGGTTAACCTCAACACCGCAGCAGTCGCCATGGTAATTGCGATCGCAAATTACACGTGGCACCTGGGTGACATGGTTTTTGAAGGCATCGCGCTCGGGTCCTTCGGTGCGATTATTATCTACCACTCGATGAGAGCCGTATCGAAGTGGCGTGGAACCTCGATGGAGGCTGCTACGCCGGCGTCGGCACCTGCGGGAGCTGAACTTGAACCGGGCGCGCTCAAACGCGAGCCCTAGGTTTAGCCGCTAAATTCCTCCAACGGGATGCATCCGGGGAGCGGTTCCATCGCAAGGGTGAACTGCTCCTCGGTTGGCGTTTCAACCATGGTGGTGTATCCGGTACCAAGCACGACTTCCACAACTTCGGACGTCAAGTTTGGGTCTACGTGCACCGCGGCATCGGGGAAGTAGGCGCGTAGCGCATAGGCGGTGTTCACTCCCGCCGGGCTTGCGTACAAACTCACGGGGTCAGTGAGATCCTCGCCGGACCAGTTGGCGGTCTCGCTTACCACCACGCCGCTGGCGGCCAGGGATGTTCCGATGCTTCCGGCAAGGCCGGTCTGGTTTGTGGCATTAAATACGACGACGGTAATCGTGGTTGGGTCCGGAGGTGCAGCACCTTCGACGGGGCACACAATGGCCTGCTCATCCGGTGGCTGCGTAAAATCCCGATTTAACGGGAAGGGGAGCAGCCCGGACCACACGAGGGTTCCGAGCACGAGAAGAATTGCCATGACGGCAATGATCGAGCCGAAGATGATGGTCTGACGTTGCTGAGTGCGCTTGCGATATTCGGCGCGGGCGTTGGAAGTCACGCAACCAATCTAGTCCACAATGCTCACGTTCACGGCCAAGATCGTGATATTTACCGATACCTTGACGCCCCAGGGTCATGCCACGGGTGTATGTGCGTCATACCAATGGACGATTTTGCGCTAGTCGCGACACGCGCAGAGATGCAATGATGGGGGCTGGTGACCCGAATCACCCTCGCTGTGTCACCTGCGCTGGTCCCTACACAAGCCAAGGAGAAAACATGCGAAAGATACTAGTATCCCTCGCAACGATCACTGCAATGTTTGCGCTCGCTGCGTGCTCGGATACGACGAGCGAACCGACCACACTGGCACCGTCGGAACCGGCGTCGTCGGAACCGGCTGAGCCAACAACGGAGGAACCAACCGCCGAAGAACCGGAGCCGACCGACGATTCGACCGGCATTGAAACCACGCGGATAGTGTCAGAGGGAGGTCGGTACGCGTTTGAGCTTCCGGTGGACTACACGGTGGAGGTTGACGTCGCCGACCGCGCCTCGGACTACTGGCAGAACGATGAGCCGACGGCCACCTACGCCATTCAGGACTCGGCCGGACTGGAAGTTGGCGCGATGAACGTCAATATCGAAACCTCGAGCGATGGCATTCCAGCTGATTATCTGGAGGTCGTGGAGGTTGTGCCGACAGTTCTTCTTGAAAACGGCCAGGTGTATGCGCGAACCACGCTAAGTAGCCTGTGCTGGGGCGAATCTGATGCTCCGGAAGACGAATGCCAGTTCGTGTATGTGATGGATGTCGTGTCCGGCGGCGAGGGCGGCGATCCGGAAGCCTATCCGGGCGAGCCGGGAGCGCTGTGGGTCATGGAAGAGAGTCCGGGCGATCCGGCTCAGGGCGTCGTGCTCTTCAGTGTCAGCGTTTTAGGGCCTAACGGTCAGGGCTTCCCGTTCGAGGAGAAGGACACGATGGCGCGCTCGGAGGAATACGCGAAGGCGTGGAAGATCATCGAATCCTTTGACGTGAACGGCTGACCGGATAATTGCGCAAACGGGAGGACTGCCAGTCATCCGCGAGGGGAACTTCTCCTCGCACATGGCGGAAAACCCTCGGCTTTGGGAAGAGTTAGGAAGCTTGCAACCGCAAATCGTGGGCAGGGCTCACAATAAAGGACTCCCCACGCACCCGTAAGAGCCCGAGTACCCTTGCTGCATTCCTGCCCTGGGGGAGTTCCTCAAGATAACGTCACGTGGGGAGCCGGTAGCGATACTATCATTAAAAAAGTTTCATTGAGGTGTCATTTCGGTGGCGTAATGGGTTCGGTAGCCTAGGCACATCCGCAGGGATGCGGATTTTCATCGCCACCTAACGAAGGTATTGATCGTGAGCTCAACACGCAGATTTAAAGACAGGCCCTTACCCATCATTTTGGTAGCGGGCCTGATTGGCATGCTTCTCACCGTGGGCGGCGGACTGATCGCGCAGGAGCGCAACATCGATCAGTATGCGGCTCAGCAGGTGGATCATCAGATTGACTGGATTACAAACCACCCCGAACCCTACGATCCTGCCGGTGAGACGACCCTTGCCGACTGGGTTGCCAACAAAGTAACGCGAACTGGTCTAGACCGAGGCGACATGGTCTTCTCCGTCAACACCGCCGGAGCGGACGTGACCAAACTCGGCTCGGGCGTGCCGGAGCTCGCACAGTCTGGGCTCCTCCTCGACGCCGACGCACGCACCCAGATCCTCACGCCCGGCGAGGGCCGCGTGAGCGCCGCCGTCGGCGACTTCTACCACCGCACGGTGAACTTCAACGTGGGTAACGAGACGGTGGCGCTCGCGTCGCTCGTCTACCTCGGAGGCCTCGAGCAGGTGCAGGACCAGACGCGTAACTCTATGGCTCTCTTGGGGCTCGGCGGCTTCCTGATACTCGCGCTGGTGGCTGCGAACTTGCTGGGTGGCAAGAGGGTCGTCGACGCCAGCCGCCCAGAGCACGAGAGCGATTCGGCCCGTGAATTGCGCGGGAATGAGAATCGTCGGAGAGACGCCGGTCCGCGGCGCACGTCAGCGATTGGATCAATATTCGCCAAGCAGGAGCGTGACGACCTTGCAGATCGCTCGACGTTCAACACCGGAGATACCTCTTACGACGTCGAAAAGCTACCGTCCCATGAACCGACCGACGAGGTCGCGCCAACCCAACATCACGACGTCGCACGCACTCCGGACACGGCCGATCGCGGCACGCGTGCCGACACAGCTGGTGGCAACGCCCCCACCGAGGTCCGCGCCTCAGGCGTGTGGTCGTGGGCAGAGAAAGACGAGCACGACGATCCCGCCGGTCGGTGAAACCCCCCCTCGATTGAGAGCAAGTCCACCGCTGGACACGTGCCGTTGATTTCCTAAATACCCTGGCATTACGTAAAATGAGGTGGCGTTCAGGTTCCTCGGAACTTGAATGAGGAGGATTCGCCTAGTGGCCTATGGCGCTCGCTTGGAAAGCGGGTTGGGTT
>JAAYGH010000296.1 GCA_012727825.1 Trueperella sp. | reverse complement strand
CCGGCTCCGTCTCGTTCGAGCGGTGAAGAACCGCTACGGAGCTACCGACGAGGTGGGCTGTTTCGAGTTGGTGGATTCCGGTATTCACGGATTGGCCGATCCGTCGGGGCTGTTCTTGTCGGCGCGCAACCTCACCGTGCCAGGCACGTGCGTCACGGTGACACTCGAGGGCAGGCGCCCCATGCCGGTTGAGGTGCAGGCGCTGTCGGTGGCGGCAGCCGGTCCACCGCGCCGAACCACGTCGGGTGTCGACAGTTCGCGCGTGGCCATGATGCTCGCCGTCCTCCAGTCCCGGCTCGGAATTGAATTTGACCGGAACGACGTATTTGTATCGACCGTCGGTGGAGCGAAGGCGTCCGAACCGTCCGTCGACGTGGCGATTGCACTGGCGTTGGCATCAGCGGCTCTCGATCTTCCGCTTGCTCCGGGTGTCATTGCGATTGGCGAAGTCTCGCTGACGGGCGAGTTACGCCCGGTCGTCGGTCTTCAAAGGCGGCTCAACGAAGCAGCACGGCTCGGGTTTCATACGGCGGTTGTGCCGATCACTGGGGACGACCTCAAGGCGCCAACTGGCATGAAGGTGCGCGCGGTTGCCGATGTTCAAGAAGCTGCTCGGTCAGTCCTGCCGGTCAACGTGAACTAAGGCGTGACGCCGGGCGCGGCAGGATCGTTAGCCCTCGGTATCCTCTGCCTCAGGTTCACCGGACTGCACCTCGGTGGGCGCCTGGACGCCCTCGTCGGCCGGAGGTGCGTCGGTGTTTTCGTCGCTTTCGGCAGTGTCGCCGTCCGCCGGTTCGCCGTCGATCGCGTCGTCGGTGGGTTCCGGTTCAGTCGGCTCGGATGGCTGCGGGGAGCTACCGAGGTCAAACACGATCCCGGTGTCTAGAAGCTCGTCTCCGCCGAGGAATACTCGGGCCACATAGGTGCCGGGTTGAGCAACCGATCGTGCCGAGCACCCGGCACCCGTGTTCATGCCGTTCCACTGGAGCGGCTGGCTGGTGGTCAGCTCGGTGTCGAGAAGTAGCGTTTTTGAGCCAATACCGGCCTGGCAGGTGGTCGTGTCATAGATGATCTGATCGCCTGACGTGATGTGCAGGCGGAGGTCGGCTGCATCAAAAAAGCAGGGGCGCTCGCCCGTGTTGGTGAGGGTAGTCGTGAACTGCACCGGCTGACCGGCCTGCGAG
This sequence comes from Trueperella sp., assembly GCA_012727825.1. Lineage (GTDB taxonomy): Bacteria > Actinomycetota > Actinomycetes > Actinomycetales > Actinomycetaceae > Trueperella. The sequence continues at coordinate 9,277 of JAAYGH010000296.1, read as the reverse complement.
CCGATGCGATCGACTGTCGTGGACAGCATCGACGCACTGCATTCCACGGGTTCATACTTCGCAACTGGGCTGACCGGAGCCGTGTGGCTCTCAATTTTCGAGAGTGCGTAGCGCATGACGAAGAAGACTGCCGCAGCCGCAAGAATCACGACCGCAACGATGGAGAGAATCGTTTTGTTTCGACGCGACCTGCGAGCCGCCGCGTCCCGTTCCGCAGCGCTCAGACGTTTAGTCGATCCAGCCCTTGCACCTGCCGAGCCGCGAGCGCCTCGGCGCGTGCGACCCGCATCCTGCCGGGCCTGGCTTGCACGGGATTGGCCCGTTTGGCCTGCACGGGCTTGACCTGCACGGGTGCCTGCGCCGGCACGAGATTGGCCTGTTCGAGCCTGGGCTGTTTTGCCGGCGCGCGCCTGACCTGCACGGGCTTGACCCGTTCTGGTCTGGCCTGCACGGGTGCCTGCTCCTGCCGCCGCCCGACCGCGGGAATCTCGCCCGCGCGTGGGAGGTTGCCCATCGCGAGTGCGGGCCTGACCCGTTCTGGTTTGGCCTGTGCGGGTTTGACTAGTGCGGGCTTGACCTGTGCGGGTTTGGCCCGTTCTGGTTTGAGCTGTTCTGGTCTGACCTGCGCGAGCCTGACCCGTGCCAGCAGATCCTGGACGGCCCTGACCTGGGGCCGCCTCGCCCCGCCGGCGCTGTCCCTCGCGCGGCGCGCCATCTGCGCGGCGCGCGCGTGGCTGCCCTTTTCGGGCACCATCGTGTGCGCGAGAATCCGTAGATCTGCGCGTGCGTTTTGGTTTGTCGTCAGCCACGCCAATACCGTAACCGGAATCCGGCTTTCGGCGAGCGACGCTCGCCGCGAGATCTCGCCCACGAGCGCTTATAGTATGGGCGATGGCTCCAACACCCGCGCATGCATTCACAGTCCTGTCCGAGTGGTTTTCCACCCACGCTCGAGATTTACCTTGGCGTAAAACACGTGACCCGTGGGCGATCCTCGTGTGCGAAATCATGAGCCAGCAAACCCCGGTCAACCGCGTTGAACCCGTGTGGCGCGAATGGATGAAACGCTGGCCCACCCCCTCAGATCTCGCTCATGCCTCCCCCGCTGAGGTTCTCATCTCCTGGTCGACCATGGGCTATCCCCGCCGCGCGCTGCGCCTGCAAGAGTCGGCCCGCGTAATTTCTGAGCGCACGGACGGTTTTCCACGCACCTACGAGGAACTTCTCGAGCTGCCGGGCGTCGGCCCGTACACGGCTGCCGCCGTCATGGCGTTCGCATTCAACAAACGCTCCGTCGTGCTCGATACAAACATTCGCCGGGTCCTCGCCCGCTGGCACGGTGATGCTCTCCCGGCCCCGAGCCAGACGAAGGCGGAGGTCAAGAGAGCCGAGAGTTTCGTCCCGCATGCCGACGCCGAGGCAGCTGTGTGGAACGGCGCAATTATGGAGTTTGGCGCTTTGACGTGCACGGCTCGTGCGCCGCTGTGCGAGGGCTGCCCGCTCGCGGACCACTGCGATTGGTTCCGAGCCGGCCGCCCAGCAGACGAGCACGCGCATCGGCGTCGCCCCCAACAGTGGGAAGGAACCAACCGCCAAGCCCGCGGCGCGATCATGGCCCAGCTCCGCATCGCACCCTCAGGCTACGACGACCTCGTGGCAGACACCGCCCTCGAGCTCGCACGGTTCGCCCCCGCACTCGACGGCCTGCTCGCCGACGGCCTAGTAGAGCAACACGGAGATCTCTTCCAACTTCCGCTAGCATCAAGGCCATGAATGAACCCTCCGCAAAGCTAGCCTTGGCCCGCATCGGTTCAATGTTGGCGTTCCTGTCAGTCACAATTTTCGCGATCGGCCTGGTCGTCCTCATGACACTCGATGAGGCCACCGCTACGATCTACCCAATTCTCATCACTGGCGGAGCGGGGCTTGCCCTCCTTGTGGGCGCCGCCTATCTCGTCTTATCCTCGCGTCGCCCGGTGCCGTGGGAGGAAGCCTCACGCTCGAGCATTAAAGTCCTGCAACGGTCCGCGATCGTGGCGGGACTTGTCGTCGCTGTTGCCGGGATCGCGTCATTCATCATCGGGCGCGAGACCATCACCACTATCATCCTCATTCTGGTGGGCCTGCAGGCACCGATCGCGATGATCATGGCGTCAGGCTATATCGCAAAATCACCCACGAACCAGTAGCGCTCAGGCCAGTCACATAGCCGTGCCCTATGATCACTGCCCGCGTTAAAGCATCGGCACCCGCCGCGGGGCCGCTGTTTTCGTTCTACAGGGCCTTGAGCAAGCGGTAATTTCCAAGCGTATTGGGTTTGGCGCGCGCGAGGTCGAGAAATTCAGCCGTGCCGTCGTCGTGCGAACGTAAAATTTGCTGGTAGACGTCAATCCCGACGGGCGTGCCGTCGATTTGCATGTAGCCAAGACTTTCGAAGAAGTCGATTTCGAACGTGAGGCAGAAAAGGCGGAGCAGGCCAAGTTCGCGAGCGCGGCGTTCAAGCTCGACCACGATGGCCTTGCCGATGCCCCGACCTATCAGTTGTTCCTTGACGGCGAGCGTTCGAATTTCGCCGATGTCCTCCCAAAACACGTGAAGAGCGCCGCAACCGACCACCTCGCCGTCGATCTCGACGATCACAAATTCTTGGATGTCTTCAAAGTAGTCAATGAGTTCCTTGGGCACGAGGATGCGCCGGCGCACATAGGGCCGCACGAGTTCGGCAATGGCGCGGGCGTCACTCGCCCGGGCTGAACGAATCACGAGTTCTCCAGCGGATAGTTAGATGACCGCTGAACAAAGGCGTGCAGGAGTTCGGCGGAATCTTCGTCGATGACGAGGTCGGTGATCACGCCGGCGCGCAGTGCCGCCACGGTCGCAGCTATCTTGTCAGTGCCCGACACGACGCCGATGCGCTGCGGAATTCTTTGCAGGTCTGTTGGCGTGGGTCCCGAGGCGCGGGAGTTGATCTCAAGATCTTCCCACGAGCCGTCACCGCGAAGAAGGACGGTGCAGATGTCGCCAACCACGCCGTCCTCGCGAAGTTCGCGGATTTCATCAAAACTGAGGTAACCACCGGAATAGACGAGTGACGGGCTCTTCGATGTCATCGATCCGATGCCAAACAACGCGATATCGGCTTTTTGCTGGATTGCTCGGACGGCACTGATGGACCGCTCGCGCCATAGTGCATCGCGCGTTTCAGCGAAATCAAAGAATGCTGGAACGGAGAAATGCTGGACCGCCGAACCGAACGACTTGCCAAATTGCTCCATGAGGGAGCCTGCGTACGGAATCCCCGTCGTCGACGCATTGGCGGCGCCGTTCAGTTGGACGGCAATCGAGCCGCGAGCCGGGCGGGGAACGAGGTGGTCGACAAGTGAGGCGATCGTGTTGCCCCATGCGACACCAATGACCGTATCGGGTTTCATGAGATTCGAGACGGTGATGGCGGCGACCTGCGCGACGGCGTTGAGTCGCCGGGCCTCATTGACACCAAATGGGACGGGCACGACCTTCACGCCGACATTGAACATCTCGCCGATCGTGTTTTGGAGTTCGGACGCGGCAGCCTGCGGCGGATGGATGGCCACTTGCACGAGCCCGGTATCTTTCGCCTCGGAAATGAGGCGCGAGACAGTGGAGCGTGATACCGATAGTCGGCGAGCGATGGACTCCATCGTTTCGCCCTGCACAAAGTGCATCACAGCTGCCTCGTAGGCGGCCTGTGCCCGATCTTGACGATTCATGTCCACCCTTTCTCCTATTGGCTTGATAGGATTTTACACACAATCTGAAAACGATTTCAGGTTGCGTGCACGAGAGTGCACGGTTGAGCAATTTTTCCTCCTCTTCGTCAGTTTCGCCCCGTGACCTGTCACAACGCCGTACATTGGAGGGGAATGTTCCGCTAAGAAATCGGAAGAATGATGAAAACTTTAAACACCGATGTTGTTGTTATAGGTGGCGGAGCCACGGGAGCGGGTGTCCTTCGAGACCTCGCCATGCGTGGCTTTGATGCCGTGATGGTAGAGCGCGCTGACTTGGCGCAAGGAACCTCCGGTCGGTTCCACGGCCTCCTGCACTCGGGCGGTCGCTACGTTATTTCGGATCCATACTCGGCAACCGAGTGTGCTGAAGAAAACGCCATTTTGCGCCGTATCCATGCTGATTCTGTCGAGGAGACTGGCGGACTGTTCGTCGTCGGCCCCAACGACGATCCCGAATACGCCACTCGCTTCCTCGCCGCAGCGAACGAGACCCGGGTCCCAGCACACGAACTGTCGATCAAGGAAGCGCTCACCCTCGAGCCTCGCCTGAACCCGGGCATCCAGCGGGCCTTCCAAGTGGAGGACGGTTCGGTTGACGGCTGGGGTATGGTCTGGGGCTGCGTGGAATCCGCCCGCGAATACGGCGGACGCACGCTCACGTACCACCGCGTCACGAAGATTGAGAATGAGGACGGCCAAGTTTCTCAGGTCGTCTGTACCAACGAAAAGACCGGCGAAGAGGTGCGGATCAACTGCCGCGCCGCCATTAACGCGGGCGGCCCGTGGGCCGGCCAGATCGCAAAGATGGCGGGCGCTCACGGCGTGGACGTGGTCCCTGGCCGCGGCGTCATGATCGCGATGAATCACCGCCTGGTGAACATGGTGGTCAACCGCTGTATTCACCCAGCAGATGGCGACATCATCGTCCCGGCACACACCGTGTCGATCATTGGTACTACCGATCAGCGCGCCGAGGATCCCGACTTCCTCGAGATCAAGACCTCCGAAGTTCAGGCGATGCTGGACTCGGGCGAAGATCTGATCCCCGGCTTCCGCAAGGCTCGCGCGGTGCACGCGTGGGCGGGCGCGAGGCCTCTCGTGTTGGATTCGCGCGTGGATGCGTCGGACACCCGCCACATGTCACGTGGCATGTCGATTATCGACCACTCGACCCGCGACGGCATCAAGGGATTCTTCACCATCGCCGGTGGCAAGCTCACCACGTATCGCCTGATGGCGAAGAACACCGTGGATGCGCTACTCAATCAGATGGACGAGTTCGTTGAGTGCACGACGGCGGACGAGGCAGTTCCCCCGCGCTCTCCGCAAACGCACAAGGTCACGGACCGCCTCAAGGAAGCTGAGGCAGAGCGTTTCGACGATCCCATCATTTGCGAGTGCGAGCTCCTCCACCGCTCTACCATCGAGAAGGAATTCGACAAGCAGCCAGAGGCGAATCTCGACGACGTCCGCCGCCGCACCCGGCTCGGTATGGGCCCCTGCCAAGGCACATTTTGTGGAATGCGAGCCGCGGGCATCATGCACGAGAAAACGGCAAAAACGATCTCGGACCCGGCGGTCAACGCCGACCGCACGTCGTCGATGCTTAGGCTCTTCGCCAAGAACCGTTACTCGGGCCTCGAATCGCTCATGTACGGCGAACAGCTACGCGAGGCGATGCTAAATAAATGGATCCTCGCCGGCAATCTAGACATTGACCATCTGCCCTCCCCGTCCAAGGCATCGCTCGTCGCCACCGGCGATCTTGAGCTGCTACATGGACGCCCGGTGCAGGCACCTGTGAAGGAGGACGAATAATGCGAATCGTAGTCATCGGAGCGGGTTTGGCAGGATTGGCCACCGCGCTCATGTTGCGCGAAGACGGCCACAACGTTGACATCGTGACACGCGGTATTGGTGGCCTTGGGCTATCCAGTGGCACATTGGACGTATACGGATGGCACAACAACGGTAGGCCAATCGACAAACCGTACGAGGCAATTGACCAGCTCGCTTCTGAGCAGCCAGAACACCCGTACGCGGTAATTGGGAAAGACGCCGTCCGCGCGGGAGTCGATTGGCTGAGGGAGACCACGGGTCTGTTCGCTGAGAATCCCGGTACCAATGTGCTCATCCCGACGGCGATTGGAGCGGTTCGCCCCACGGCGGTCGTGCAAAATACCATGACGCCGGCACTCGTGGAAGACGGCAAGAAGTACCTTGTTGTGGGAATCAAGCAGTTCCGAGATTTTCCGGCCCAGTTCATTGCCGACAATCTGGCACGGACGCCACTGGCAAACGTTGAGGCGCGATCGGTGACGGTCAACCTACAGGCGCGTAAACCAGAGGCGGACTCCACGGGCACGACTTTCGCACGTGCACTAGATGGCACCGCTGGCCTCGATGGTCCTAAAACACGCGATGCTCTGCTTGGTGAGTTGCGCTCACTGGTTCAGCCAGACGAGACGATCTTGTTGCCTGCCATCCTCGGATTTTCCACGGATGCGTATGACGAAATCGCCTCCGGCCTCGGCGTGCCAGTCGGCGAAGTGCCGGTCCCCCCGCCGTCGATTCCCGGCCGTCGTATCAATGACCTGCTGACGAACCAGACGCGCAGGATGCGTGTGGATATCAGTCTGAACGCGCAGGTGATTGGCTTCGAATCTGACGGTTCGCGAATTACGACGCTCAAGGTGCAACGCGCCGGCCGAGTCACGACCGAAAAGGTCGACGCCGTCGTCTACGCAGGTGGCGGCCTCGAATCGGGCACTATCGAACGAGACTCGTACGGAAATATCCGCGAGCGCGTCTTCGACTTACCCCTCATCTTCATGGACCCGGAGGATGAACAAGCAAAGACGGTGACTGGAGAGGTCGTCGTCGACGATAAAGATATATTCGGATGCGGGGTCAAGGTGAATGGCGCGATGCTGCCGCTCGCTGACGGCACGCCCGTCTATGACAACCTCCACTGCGTGGGATCACTCCTTGGTGGCGCACGCGCGTGGAGCGAGAAGTCAGGTGAGGGCATCGCGCTAGGATCCGCGGTTGCCGCCACTCGTGCGCTGAGGAAGAAGGACTAACGATGACTGTCAATCCACTCGAACACGCCAAAGCCTCACTTGCCCGCGCGTCGCTGGATGCGTGCGTGAAGTGTACGATCTGCGAAACCGCATGCCCCGTCGCACGTGCGACTCCGCTGTTTAGCGGTCCGAAATGGGTGGGCCCCCAGGCCGAACGGTTCCGCGCCGGTGCGTCCGTCGATGTATCGCTCGACTACTGTTCGAGCTGTTCGATCTGTACGACGGTCTGCCCGCAGGGCGTGAAGATCGCCGAGATCAACTCGCAGGCGCGTGCCGTGATGAAAGCGGACAACATGCCGCTCCGCGACCGCCTCATGCCCGAGACGGAACTCGAAGGCAAGCTCATGACCCCGTTTGCTCCGATCGCGAATGTTGCTCTGGCAGCGAGGCCGGTGCGAGTCGTGGTCGAAAAGGTTATTGGCATCCACCGAGATGCGCCAATGCCGACCGCCCAGCCAAAGACGTTCATGTCCTGGTTCAAGGACCACGAAAAGACCCGCACGGGTCCGTTCCCCAAGGGACCGATCGTGTTCTTCCATGGGTGTGCGGGCGGTTATTTCGAAACGGCCACGTCAAAGGCTGCCGTTCAGGTGCTGGAACACATCGGCTACGAGGTGCTCGCACCCAAGCAGGGATGTTGCGGTCTTGCGCATCAGTCAAATGGGCTGTTTGGGCGGGCGGCTAAGAAGGTTCGTCAGCTGGTTAAGCAGCTCAATGCTGCTGGCAAGGATCTCACGATCGTCGCGTCGTCTGGTTCGTGTGCCGGCATGGTCCGCCACGAAGCGCACGAGATCATGGGGCTCGACGATCCGGAGTTGCTCGACGTTGGCTCCCGCACGATCGAACTTTCGGAGTTCTTGGCAGAGTTGATCGACGAGGGCGAATTCCCTGTCGAAGATCTGCAACCGTGGAATATTACGATTCCGTACCATCAACCATGCCAGGTGAAGAGCCAGGGAATCGGCAAGCCGGCCATTAAGGTCATGGAGTCCATTCCGGGTGTGACCGTGGCGGAGTCTGGCGAACCGTGCTGTGGCATTGCCGGCACGTACGGTCTGAAGAAGGAAAAGTACGACGTTGCTCAGGCTGTGGGTAAGCCACTGTTCGACATGATCAAGCGCACCAACCCCAAGCTCGCCGCGTGCGAGACGGATACCTGCCGCTGGCAGATCCGCAAGGGCACGGGCGCCACGACCGTTCACCCGGTCGAGATCGTGCACCGATCGCTTGGGCTAGCTAGGTAGGTTCGCTGGAGATTGACCATGAGCAGACTGAAAATTTTCGGCATGGGAGTCGGATTCACACTCCTTGCCGTGGCACTTGCTCTCGCGCCCGGGCTGACTGATGGGCGAAACCTTTTTGAGGCGTTGTCTATCCAGCGGTCTGAAGCCACGCGTTCTGCCATCAACATGGGTATCTTGACGCTGTTTATCACGTTCGTCGTACCGGAAGTTGAGGTGCGGGAGGACGGACGCAACCGACTTATCGCGTTTTCCGTCATCAGTGCCGTCGTGCTGTTAGCCGGTCTGATACTCTTCACGCGCGTGTTCATTTAATAAGAAATTAAGGGCGATAATAGCTACAGCGGAGGGGCTCAACCATGTTTGAACAGATCACCGATGCCGTTGCCTACCACGCAGAAGGCCCTGTATGGGCGAAGGAGTGGGGAGGCCTGCGTTGGGTCGACATGCTTGAAGGCGATCTCCTGACACTTAACGACAGCGGCGAGATCGACCGCCTGCACGTGGGCTCCCCCATCGCGGCGTTCGTGCGCCCTCGCGCATCTGGCGGATTCGTGGTGGGCCTCGAACGCGGACTTGGGCTCTCAGGCGAGCCGTTCGGCGAGGTCCAGGCGCTCGAACCGATCTGGACCGATCCGGACATCCGCATGAACGAGGGTGGCACCGACCCGTGGGGTAATCTCTACGCGGGATCGATGTCGTACTCCCGCAAGGAGGGTGCAGGCAAGCTTTATAAGATCAGCCGCGATCACGACGTCACCACGGTGCTGGATTCCGTCTCAACCTCAAACGGTATCGATTTCTCCCCTGACGGCACCAAGGCCTACTACCACGATACGAGCACGCGCCGCACGGACGTCTTCGACGTCGTCGACGAAGAGCTGACCAACCGCCGTGAATTCCACGAGGCCACCGGCACGAGCCCCGACGGCCTGACTGTCGATTCGGAAGGCAATGTGTGGGTGGCACTGAATCGTGTGGGCAAGGTGCGCCTGTACTCGCCGGCTGCTGAGATCCTCGGCGAGTGGGATATCCCGGCACGGCTCGTCACCGCCGTCACGCTTGGCGGCGCGGACGGCCGCGACGTCTTTGTGACGACCTCCCGCGAGAACCTCGAGGACCCGACGAGCACCGAAGGTGCGATCTTCCACGGCCGCGCTGACGTGCCGGGCAAGCCCGTCAT
>JAAYGH010000295.1 GCA_012727825.1 Trueperella sp. | reverse complement strand
GCGGTGACCACCACGTTGCCGGTCCGAGCCTCGATCTCTGCCAAACCCGCCGCGACGGGCAAGTCCGGCGGGTTGAGGATGAGCCGGTCAGTCACTGGCGTGCAAGGCGTCGAGCACGCGCATTGACGTGGCTTTCACCTGGGCAAGGTCATGACCCTGATCGAGGAGTGTGAGCCCGGCGTCGAGAAGCGAACGGGTCATACGGGAATTGATCGTGGCGTTCTTGGGGGTGAGCTGCTGCCAAAGCTCCGTGATGTGGCGTGCGAGCTCCTGGTGAAAGTTGATCACGGCTCCCGATCGGCTTTGAATATCTTGCCCCGACGGCGTCTCCACGGGCTTCTTGCCCCGGCCGACGCCGGCTGTCAGCACATCAACGAGCCACTGGTGGCCCGCCTCCGAACCGATGTCGAGGCTCAGGTCGATCAGGGTTTGCAAGCGATCATAAGGCTCGTCGTGTTCCTCAACAGCGCGCGCCAGCCGATCGCCCCACTCGGGAATGTAGCGCTCCAGAACAAGGACGCGCAGATCATCGATCGAGTCGACGTACCGATAAATAGAGTTGCGAGCAATACCCGCTGACTTCGCCACCACCCCAGCCGTCAGCGCCGCCGGGCCGTCATTACGTAGAACCTCTTCAGCAGAATCCACTAACTTCTCGAACATGATCGTGCGGTGTTCGCTCACGGTCGACGCCGAAATTTTGGGACTCATACCTGTCGGTTCCTTTACAAGGTAGGGGATGGGGCCGGCGGCTTTGCCGCGAACCCCATCCTACCCGTTCGAATTTGAGCCGTGCTTACTTCCCGTCGCTCTTAGCCATGTCGGAACCCGTCCCGGCGTCCGTGGCGGACTCGAGTTCAGCATCCAGCTCGGCATCCATCTTCACTCGCTTGCGCTCGATGCGGCGTTCCTTCGTGCCTTCAACGAGGCGATAGAGAACGGGCAGAAGAATGAGCGTGAGGAGGGTTGAGGTGATCAGACCACCGATGACGGTGATTGCGAGCGGCGTCGAGATGAAGCCCGTGGCGGAGGAGAACCCGAGTGCCATCGGAATCATCGCCGCGATGGTTGCCAGCGAGGTCATGACGACCGGGCGGACTCTGCGCATTGCGCCATCGTAAACGGCCTTCTCGAGGCTGTGCCCACGCTGGCGGTACTGGTTCATGAGATCCATGAGGACCACAGCGTTCGTGACGACGATGCCCGTCAGCATGAGCAGACCGATCATCGCCGAGAGGTCGAGCGGGGTATCGGTGAGCAACAGCGCACCGAACGAGCCAATTGCCGCGAACGGGATCGCGATCAGCAAGATGGCGGGCTGAATGAGTGACTTGAAGATCCACACGAGTACGACGTAGATCAGCAAGACCGCCGCGGCGAGTGCGAGGAGCAGCTGCTCGAACGAGGTCGTGAGTTGTTCAGCGGAGCCTCCCATCTCAGCTACCGCACCATCCGGAAGGTCAGCCTCGTTCATTGCGGCTTCAACCGCCGCAGAGGCTTCGCCGAGGTTGTCTGCGTTCACCGGCGTTGCGGAGACGGTGGCCGTGGTCTGGCCGTTGATGGTGACGATGGTCGGAATTGAGCCGACTTCGTCGATCGCCGCGAAGGTTTCAATTGGCTGGCCAAGTACCTGTATTGAGCGTAGTTCTTCGACCGTTGTAACCGGATCAGAGATCGACATGAAGATCGACGTATCAATATTTTCGATCGTGATTTGACCGATCTCAGGATTCACCATCTGGGCGGCAATCATGCCCACGATGTCATTTTCAGTAAGGCCGGCACTGGCCGCGGCGTCGCGGTCGACAGTCACTTGGACCGCTGGGGCTTCGGCCGCGAGGTTGTCCTCAACACCCACGACTTCAGCCACTCCCTCGACGGCGGTCCGTACAGATTCTGTGGCCGCCTGAAGTGCATCCGGACCCGGAGCGGTGATGTTGACGTCGATTGTCCCCGAACCAAGAAGGCCGTCCACTGAGGATGACATGGATCCTTCTCCTGCCACCCCGTCGCCCGCGGTGACGAGATTTTCAGTCAGAATGTCGATATCGGCCTCGTCATCAACCGCTACGATGTACGAAATAGATTCGCCGCCCATCGGAGTACCGCCAATCATCACGGCAACCGAGTTGACGCCCTCGACATCGGCGAGCACAACCTCAACATCTTCGGCTACCGCGACCTTACCTTCGGTGGATGTGCCCGGTGCGAGCTCCTGGGTGACGAACACGGAGCCCTGGTTGGCACTGCCGAGAAGGTTGATCTTCAACAGCGGGTAGAGCGCGAAGGTCGCCGCCAGGATCGCGACAGCCACGACAAACGTGATGACCGGGTGTTTCTGAGAACCGTTGAGAATCGGCGCGTAGCCGCGGCGCAGCCAGTATCGCGATTCCTTCTCTTCAGCCACCTCGCGATACTCGGCAACCTCACCCTTGCGCTGAGCAATGAGCGCGTCCTTTGAGGGCTTGAGGAACCAGTATGCAAGCACCGGAACGATCGTCAAGGCCACGATAAGCGAGGCCGCGAGCGCGATCACCACGGTGAAGGCAAAGGGACGGAAGAGCTCACCCACGAGGCCCGGCACGAGGCCAACCGGCACGAACACGATGAACGAGACGATTGTGGAGGCGGTAATCGCCGAGGCAACTTCTCGGACGCCGTCCAACACGGCGTCGCGCTTATCCTTGCCGTAATCCAAGTGCCGCTTGATGTTCTCAACGACCACGATCGAATCATCAACCACGCGCCCAATAGAGAGCGTGAGCGCGGCGAGCGTGAGCATGTTGAGTGAGTAACCGCCAACGTTCATGCCGATGAAGCCCACGAGGAGCGAGAGCGGAATCGAAATCGCGGTGACGATCGTCGAACGGACCGACAGGAGGAAGACGAGGATCACGAGGGCCGCGAATATCAGGCCGAGTGCACCCTCTTGTGCGAGTGATTCAATCGACCCCGTGATGTAGGGCGCCTGATCGAAGAGCATCGTGAACTGGGTGTTGCCTCCCACGGACGGTGCGAGTTCCTCGAGTGTGGATTCAACCTCGGTGGAGGTGTCCACGATGTTTGCGTTTGCGGTGGGGAAAACGATGATCGCAATGGCTTCCTCACCGTCCAGCCGGCCGATCATGTCGGTGTTCCCGTCCGTGAATTCAACCTCGGCGATCTCCGAGAGCGGATAGACGGTGGCCGGCATGCCGGGCTCGGGTTCGTCTGCCACGACCGGGATCTCGCGGAGAGCCTCAATGGAGTCAAGAGGCACACCCACAGTCACGTCCTTGGCTGCGCCTTCTTCGACAAGTGTGCCGACAGGAACAGACAGGCCGTTATCCTCGAGCGCCTCTTGAATCGCTTCCACGCCAACCCCGAGCTCGGCCACGCGTTCCTGATCGAGGGTGATGTTGATGTTCTGCTCGGGGGCACCGATCAGTTGGACCGATGCAACACCGCTGATCTGTTCAAGTTCGGGCAAAATCGAATCACGGATGCGCTCGGACGTTTCAAGCGGGGTGCCATCCGAGGTGATTCCAATATAGGAGAGCGGGATATCTGAGGACCCGCCCGAGATGACCTCGGACTCAGAGTTCTCCGGGAAATTAGCATCCGCTCGGCCGATTGCCAATTCGACGCGGTTCGTCGCGCGCGCCACGTCTGTACCGTATTCCAGCTCGACGGTGACGAACGAGACGGATGACGAGGACTGGGTGGTGGTATTCGAGACCTCCGCGATCGTCATCACCTGCTGTTCGAGTGGCACCGAGACGCGATCGCGCATCTGTTCCGAGGTCGCACCCGGGCTGACGGTGATCACGTTGATCACGGGTAGCTCTACGCGTGGGATGAGTTCCTGACGGAGCGTTCCCATGGAGAAAACTCCCAGAACGAAAATAACGATGGAAACAAGCGCAACGAAGGCGCGATTTTTCAGGGAGCCCTGAGCAAGTTTAAACATGGTGTCCTCAGATTTGGGTATTTGCCCCAGCTTACGCGGATTGGGACGTGCACCCCATCCAATGTGATCAGATTCCGCTTCAAGCAACGCATGGGAGCGCCTAGTGCTCTGGCGGCGCGGTTCCTCAGCAACTTCACCAGAACCGAATCTCGCCCGACCTGAGACAAGCGCGCAAGCGTTGACGTTCCTGAGCAGCTTTACCCGCGGCTTCGAGTCGGCATCGCTCCGTTTCCACCCCTCATACCGCACCAACCGCGTCCGATTAGCTCACATTGCATTCGGGATGTCCGGTGTGAACCTTTTACTGGCCAGTGCGAACCTCGTGCTAGCCGGTGTGAACGCTGAGAAGGAAAACCAGGCCGAAATTAAGACATGTATCGATGAAAACACGGGGTCTCACCTCACATGCCCACCCTCGGTCTAGGACTGGGCGCAGCGGTCGGAAATTTGCCGCGTGTGTTGCCAGTATGCGGGAACGGCGTTCAAACTTTAGGTCCTGTGAGCGCGATGTCGTCGTATGCGTTAGATCGAGCTCTGGGGACCTATTTTTTGAACACATGCGACACGTCCATCGCGAAAAACCAGAAATTTGCGTGCTCGCGGCCGGCGCCGCCACTCGCCAACCCTGCCGAACCCCCGAACCCAGATCCCAGATCCCAGATCCCATCAAATCCCGCAGCCAAACCACGGTGTGAAGCCCCAAACTTTCTTTCTGTCACACACCTTTGAAACAATGGAGTATGACTTTCATGGAGTGGGCACTTGATCAAGCGGCGAAGCATCCGAAGCTGGAGAACGCGTTCGTGAGTGCGAACGGGGATTGGCTGGATATCCTGCTCCCCGACGGCCGGGCATTCCGCTTCCGCCCAGGTGCGATGATCAAGTCTGACGCCACAGAGGAGGAGCGCGCCACCCTGCTGGATCGTCTCATTGATGTGGGCGCGGACCAGGCCGAGGAATCGCGGGTTGAAGAAGCAGCGGATTCAGCCGCAAGTTCCGGGGATCCGTCGGGTACCAGTCCAGATGTTTCTAACGCCACCGCACAGGCAAACGATGACCCTACCGATGCCTACGTGCCGGTTGATTCCGATTGGGATGCGGCAAAGAAGGATGCACCCGTGGTTCCGATCGTGCGGGCGGCAGATTATTTCTTGCCCTCGCATCGGGACTCAGATTCGATGGTCTACCTACCACTCACGGATTTTCTAGCTGTCGGTATCGCGCACGACTTGCCGGACACGATCGAGCCTATTTACTACACGCAACTTGAGGACGACTCGCGGGAACTAGGCGAGCTTATGAGCGAGGCCGTCATGACATTGCGCCTCATGACGAATAAAAACCAGCAGACCGTCGAGCTGGAAATTTCTGACATTGCGGGCGCGCGGGTCATGACGTTTTTACAGCCGGTGAACTACGAGCTCTCGTGGTTTGCCGATCTGGACATGATCCAGCAAGTAGCTGAACGGATCGCGCAAGAGCGCCCGGATGATATTCCACTGTTCGTGCCGGCGTCGCGAACGAAGTTATACGTCGTGTTTTCTGATGACCCACACTTGGTCGACTTCTTCACCCTTTTACTGGACCAACGCGACTCTGCCGACGCCGTCTACCCGCT
>JAAYGH010000294.1 GCA_012727825.1 Trueperella sp. | reverse complement strand
TACCTCCCCTTTGACTTCTTCTCATACCGATGGGTCATCGTCGGCGTCATCATTGCCATCGTCGTAGCCGTGTCCCTACTCCCCTTCGTGCTCTCGCTCCCGCGTCCAGTCACGATCGGTATCATCGTTGGCGGGGCAATTTTCCTGGCGGGTGCCATCGGTCTTGAAACTCTGGGCGGTCATGCCGCAGCCCAGTATGGCGACACGTCGTGGCAATTACACACTCTGATGCACGTGGAGGAGTTCTTCGAATACATCGGTGTTGCAATCGCCGTTTATGCACTGTCCGGCATGGTTCGCCTCGTCCACCGCAATGAATCTCGTGCGATTGTTTTCACCGGTTACCGCACGGACCTCGAACAAGAAAATGCATCTCCATCAAATGATGGAGATGCATCGCTGGTTATCGAGGCGAACGAATCGCCACGGATTTAACCCTGCTGGCGCTTTCGCCACTCGTCCATTTGCTGCTCCATGAATGAGGTTCGCGACGCGCGAGATGCTCGAGTGGCTCCAGCGGGAGCCTCCACGCGCGACATTCCGCCCACAAGGTACCAGAGGCCAGCAAACACAACGATGAACCCGACCACGCCGAGCGGAATAAGATCGATCGCAACCGCTCCAAGAACGATAAGCAGTCCAACGACCGCGACGATGAGGCCAACAACAAGATGCTTCGGGGAGATGGCCGTCTGCGTTGCAGGGCTCTCCTTCGAGGCAAGAGACTCGGCCAGCTTCGGATCATCGTCAGCAAGTTGAGCCTCAAGCTGCTCGAGCATCTTGCGCTCGTAATCAGAAAGAGCCATTTTTATCTCCCAGAGTTGAACTGTTTAATCAGGATACAGCAAGTTTCAATCGGTCTAAAGTCAGCATTCACGCCCGTAACGAAATATTTACTCCAGTGACCGGGGATCGTTGAAACCACCGATTAACGAACCGGGTTTCAGGCTTGTGCCACCGAATTTCTGCCGAACTGAATCCATTGCGGCTTCGGCCCTTCCGCGCCGACCGTCGTCGTCAATCGACAGCTGAATACCTTCCTCTTGCCGCGCCAGGTTTTCGGCCTTGACACCAAGAAGGCGAATACCTCCACGTGGGATCTCGACCCCGTCGAATAGCCGGCGCGAGGCTTCGTACACGTCATGCGCCAGGTCGGTGGGACCACCGAGAGTCACCGACCGTGAAATCGTCGAGAAATCTGCAGACGAACGTACTTTAATTCCGATCGTCCACGAGATGAAAGAATTGAGCCGGAGTCTGCGAGCGACGTCGTCCGATAGGTGAAGCAGGATACGCTCCGCTTCCGCGCGCACTGTGATCGGCTCGAAGAATGTCTGTTCGCGACTCATTGACTTCTCGAGGGTGTGCGGGGTGACTGGGCGCGGATCGACACCCATCGCGAGCGCGTACAGTTGGGTGCCCGAGGCTTCACCGAGCAATCGGCGTAAGCGCTGCTCCCCCAGTGCTGCTAGATCGCCGACACTGATGATTCCTTTTCGTTCAAGTTTTTCGCGAGACACCGGACCCACGCCCCACAGCGCACCCACGGGCAACGAGTGCAGGAACGCCAACGTTTGATCGTGCGGAATGAGGAGCATGCCATCGGGTTTAGCATGCGCCGAAGCAATTTTCGCCACATGTTTAGTGGACGCAATACCTATCGATGCTGGCACCTTCTCTTTCTCGTGAATCGTACGGCGGATGTGGTGCGCGATGTCGACAGGTGAGCCGAAGATTCTTCGAGCACCTGTGACATCAAGAAACGCTTCGTCCACCGAGACGGGTTCGACGAGCGGGGTGACATCCTCAAGGATCGCCATGATCCGCTTCGACACTTTCCCGTATACACCGTGGCTGGTGGGCAAAACGATAAGGTGCGGGCACAGACGCTTGGCCTGACCGACGGGCATCGCGGAATTCACGCCGTATCGGCGGGCTTCATATGAT
>JAAYGH010000293.1 GCA_012727825.1 Trueperella sp. | reverse complement strand
TCCTCGACCCGTGCAATCCTACCTGCCACTCGCCGCTCATACCCGCCAGTTATCATGCACCGCATCTGGCCCATTGGAAATAACGGTAAGCTCTTCACGTGCGGGTGGGAACACCGCGGACCACACGCTGATCTGAAGGGCAGGGCATGAAACGAGTGAAGCAGCACAGGTCACTTGCGGGACTTATCGCAGTCCCAGCATTGCTTCTCATGAGCCTTCTCGCTTGGGCGACTGTCATCGCACCATACGGAGAACCTGACTCTCCCTACCACCTGTCCTCCATGTACTGCTCGCAGGGTTTTGAGGAGGGGTTGTGTGAACCGGGCCGGTCGGAAGGCTACCGGCTCGTTCGGGCAAACGCAGCGGCCGAGATTTGCTACCGCAATGATCCAGACATCGGCGCCGCCTGTATCGATGAAGCCCTGGCGGGTGAAGAGATGATCGAAACGGGCAATGGCAACTTTCGCGGCGCCTACCCAGACGTGTACTACACGATCCAGCATGTCACCGTTGGCGACGACGCGGAGATCACCTTCCGAGACGCCCGCTTCCTCAATGCCACACTTGTGACGCTCGGCCTTGGCTTACTCACCGGGCTCATTCGACCGGAGCGACGCCGTGCCCTGTGGTTCGCCGTCGCTGGCTCGATCGTCCCACTCGGCTTGTTTACAATCGCCTCGATCAATCCGTCGGCCTGGGTCATCTACGGCCCGCTGGTCATCTTTGTTGCCACAGCGTCGATCTTTGAAGCACAGGGCTGGCGCAGGTGGGCGCTCATTGGTCTGAGCGTCATCGCACTCGTGGTTGTTGCAGGCACGCGCACAGACGCGGGAGCTTTTGGACTATTCGCCGCGCTCGCCGCAGTCCTTGTGGCCGGCCACTTCACGAAACGTATGCTCCTCACGATCGGACTTCCGGCGTTGCTGGCGCTCGGCGTCGTCGGCGCGCTCATGGCCCGAACGGGACGATTTAGTGCCTTCGCGAACGTCGACCTCATCTCGGACTTCTTTGGAACATTGGCGGGCCGCTCGGGCGAGGGGCAAACGCGCGACCAGCTCATTCAAAATGCCTTCGACGTGCCCCATATTTGGATGGGTGCGTTTGGCACATGGGATCTCGGCTGGTTCGATGTTCCCCTGCCCTATATCGTTCCCACCTTCGCAATTATTGCTTTTGGCGCACTGCTCTTTTTTGGTCTGCGCAGGTTCGATTGGCGCGAGGCCACTGCGCTCGTGTCAGTGGTCGTCTTACTATTCTTCGTCCCGCTTCTCGTGCTGTTTAGTCGCAACCAAATAGTCGGTGACTTCGTCCAACCTCGTTATATCCTGCCGCTTCTCGCGCTTGGGCTCGGCATTGTGCTGTGGCGCGGTTCGGGAACGATGACGACGCTTCAACGCTGGTTCCTCATTGTTTTACTCGCTACGTCGAACATGATGGCCCTGCGCTCCACCATGAATCGCTACATTTTGGATTCGGCGGGCGGGGAGATGTGGTGGCCATCGTGGGCACTGCCGTCATCACTTG
>JAAYGH010000292.1 GCA_012727825.1 Trueperella sp. | reverse complement strand
CACCGTGGCGATCAGGAACGCAACGCCCACGTTGCCCGCGTTGGTGTAGGACGAGGCGAGCGCGCCGATTGTTTGCATGCCACCTGTCAGCCGAAAGACTCGCACGGCAAGGACGTAATAGGTGGCCAGCACAATGAGCGCCGTCAACACGTTTGCCAGTAAGCCCAACGAAAAAACGTCCGCCAAATCGGCAGTGCCTACCGTACGTAAAAGGAGCATCGGCATCGTCACATAAAATACGATCTTTGACAGCCCACGATCCGCCTGCGGCCCGAGGACCGAGAGTTTTACCAGCGCGAACCCGATCGCCATGTACACGATCAGCGTCCAGATACTAAGTAAAACGTCGCCCACGCGCTCAGCCTACTGGCACCACTGCGTTAGTCCTAGTACACCCGTTTTATTCCGGCGTATCGGTCTTTCGTTTCGGCACACCGGTCTGAGGTTCCTGTATAGCGTCCTGCAGCTTCGACACCCCGGCATCAATCCGTGCCTCAACGACGACGGCGGCATGGTCTGAAACCGGCATCTGCACCACACGATTGGCCCGGCCCGTGACTCCGCGGCCGAGTATGTGGTCGATTTGGATGATGGGTGCCCAGCTCGGTGATGCGTTGCCACGTGCGAGGATGGCGAAACCCGTGCCGGGGATTTCTTCCTCCACCTGATTGATGCGCAAGTTCAGATCGCCCATCAGCACGGCCGGTACACCCGGAGCAAAATCTTCACACCCACGCGCCGCAATCTGGAACTGCCGGCGGGCCACCGGCCGGACAGTTGACAGGTGGGTGACACCCACGGCCAAGGGGCCCTCCGGTGTGTCAAGTAACGCGTACAAACATGCCCGCTTGTCGGGCCATTTAAACCGCCAACCTACCGACGAGGAATCATCGCGAATCCACGGCGACGTTCGCCCTGCCAGTTCGAGCACGCGAGCGTTCATCACGGGCAGGCGAGTCAGCAGTGCCATTCCGTACTTATGCCGGGTCTCGGCAAAGAGCGGAGTGAGGCCCGTCCGCTCAGCAATGACTCTCAGCTGATCGACTCTCCCGGAGCGAATCTTGCCACGGTCAACTTCTTGCAACCCGAGCACGTCAGCCTCGAGCGCCGCAATATCGCGCGCGAGCTGCCGTGCCGATTGTTCGCCTGCCCGGTCCACACCAACGATTGCCGTGGCGTGCTCAGCCGGAACGGGCGCCCCGTATTGGATATTGAAAGTGGCGAGCCGAATCATGCATCCGGTTCAAAGCGCAACGACACCGAATTCATGCAGTAGCGCTGGCCGGTGGGCATATCCGGGGCGTCGGGAAACACGTGGCCCAGGTGTGAGCCACAGCTCGAGCACTGCACCTCGGTGCGCACCATGCCGTGCGAACGGTCCTCAACATACGTGACCGCATCCTTCTCGTCCGGATCGTAGAACGATGGCCAGCCGCAATGGGCGTCAAACTTAGTGGTGGAGCGGAACAGTTCCGCGTCGCATGCACGGCAGTGGTACATGCCCGCGCGTTCTTCGTGCAAGAGTTCTCCCGTGCCCGGGCGCTCCGTGCCGCCCTCGCGTAGCACGTGGTATTCCATCGGTTTCAGCAAGCTACGCCACTCGTCGTCTTTTTTCGTGACGGGGAAGTTCATGATGTCTCCTCGGAGTCCTCGGATTGGTCATCCTCGATCTGGGGAAGGTCGTCGCGTGTTTCTTCGATCCTTCGCCTTCTTTCTTCGTACACCTTATCGCCCGGTCCAGAATACGTCTTGGCCCGAGCTTCCGCCTCGGGTGAACCAGAGAAGATTGCGGACTTAATAGGACCGGTCTGAGTTATCGCCACTTCGGCGGTGTCGCCGCCGAGGTCGTTCACTACTTCGCGGGGCCATTGTGCGGAATTGAATTTGCCGTCAAGCCCGGCGCTCTGTTCGCCGAGCGGCACGCGGCGGAGCCGCTCCACGTCGTCGTCGGAAATAATTTCCGTCTCCCTCGTCCCGCCAGATATCGGGATAGAAATTTCTGGCTCAAAGATCGGTGGCTTCTGCGCCTCCCGCTGATTGACCATCGACTCCGTGCGTTCACGGTTCTCAAAGAAGCTGCGCTTCTCGTCGTCGTAGAGGCGCAAATGCGGGGTTGCCTGCGGGGCCTCTTCCTGAATCCAGCGCACCATTTCCTCACGCACGTGGTTTCGAAGGTCCGTGAGCGTAGGCGAGTTCTCAGCGGAGACGAGGCAACGGATGAGGACGCCCTCGGTGGTCGAGGCGTCGTTGATCTGGAGCACGCCCGTCCGACCGTCCCACAGGTCGGTGTCGGCCAGGATTTGTTCGAGTCGCAGGCGGGCCGCGTCGATTGGGATTTGCCAGTCGACTTTGATGAGGACGTCGCCGGTCATTTCCGGGGCTCGGCGGGTCCAGTTTTCGAATGATTCGGTGGTCATGATCGTGGACGGCACGATGATTCGGCGCCCATCCCACACTGCGAGCACCACGTAGGTCAGTGTGATTTCCTCAACGGTGGTGTAGTTCCCGTTGTAGTGGACGATGTCGCCCACGCGGATCGAGTCGGTGAACGCGAGCTGCAAGCCCGCGAACACATTTCCGAGAGTGGTTTGGGCGGCAAGACCAACGACGACGGAGACGATACCCGCCGACGCGAAGATTGACGCACCTGCCGCACGAGCACCCGGGAACGTCAGCAGCACGGCTCCGATTCCAAGGATCCACAGCACGACGACGACCAAGCGGCGCAGAATTTGCGTTTGAGTTTTCACGCGGGCGGCTCTGCCTTCAAAGCTTTCAGCCATGCGATCATTGACCGCCACGGTGAGTCCGTTGACCAAACCTGAGAGCACCCAGGTGGTCAGGAGGATAACTGCGATGATGAACATGTGATCCACGAAGTTGAACCAGTTGGGGGCCGTATCCCCAAGTTCCGCACGGCCGAACCTGAAGCCCAACCAGGCGCCGACGACGGCGAGAACCGTTTGGATGCGGCGCGCACTAGCGCTCACCACGGGTTCCATGTGGTCCGCACGGCGAGAGAATATCCGCAGAATGGCAACGACGAGCAGGCCGGCGAGCACACCAATAATGGCACCCACCCCGACTGCTACCACCATCCGCAGAGCATCGACTGTGGCTTCAACCGCTTCTTCCACCTGATCGGACGGTATGACACCATCGTCAGGAGCCTGAGTGAGCGCGCCTAGGGTGAATCCTGCGGCGGGGATTCCGT
>JAAYGH010000291.1 GCA_012727825.1 Trueperella sp. | reverse complement strand
GCTCAAACCCGGAGATCCCCTGCCCACAGAGGCCGAGTTGTGTGATGATTTGCAAGTTTCCCGATCATCGGTTCGCGAAGCCCTCCGCAAACTCGAGGCACTCGACATCGTCAGAGTCCACCAAGGGCGCGGTTCTTTCGTGGGGTCAATGTCTCTCGGACCAATGGTCGAGACCTTGGTCCTCCGTTTCGCACTCAACAAGGAGTCCGGCGCCGAATCGCTACGCCAGGTGGTATCCATGCGGCGCTTTATGGATCTGGGTGTGGCCGATAGCCTCGTCTCCGCCATGAAGGGGTCCGCGAATCCCGAGCTCGAGGAACTGGTCGACGTGATGGTGGCCAAGGCATCGAAATCCGAGAAATTCATGGAGGAGGACATGGCGTTTCACGCCGGCCTCATGTCCTACCTAGATAATGAGCTTGTTAGCCAGTTCAATGGCGCGATGTGGCTTATCCACCAAACGTTTATTCCGGACCTCGATTCGAAGAAGGACGAGGGCCTGCTCCGCACAGCCCACGCACACCGCGACATGCTCGTCACGGCCCAAGATGGAGACGTTGAGGCCTACCGCGAAGCGGTCATCGAGCACTATGAACCACTTGCAAGTCTGCTCTCCATGGACGAATAAATGTTTCGTACGCATCCCGATTCGTCGCTATCGTATGTGAGCGCAGGCGCCGGGCCGCTCGTCGTGCTCTGCCACGGAGTCACCGATTCCGCTGCCGCTCTCAGCGACCTCGTCTGGCGTTTGGCGGACCGCTACCTCGTTGTCGCCATTGATAGTCTTGGCCACGGGCTCTCCCGCCGCAGCACATCAACCGAGCGTGAAGCGCCCATGCCAAGCGCGCTCGCGGCGCTCGCGGACACCCTTGATCTTCTGGTTCACGAACATGGCCGTGCCGTTGGAATCGGTCATTCCATGGGAGGTGCACTGCTGACCCGCCTGGCTGTACAGCGCCCAGACCTGTTCGCCGGAATCATCGGCGAGGATCCGTCATGGCTCTCCCCCAGTCACGCGCAGCGTTACCTCGCCGGCATTCCGGCAAACCTCGCGCATCATCGGGCAATTCGCTGTGCTCCTGCGGGCACGTTGGAGCACAGCCAAGCCGAGTACCCGTCCTGGCCCGAAGCCGAGCGCGCGGGGTGGCTGGCCGCGAAGTTACAGGTGGATCTCGATTTCCTCGCGACCGGCGAGGTGGGCTACACGGATTGGCGCGATGTTGCGACCGAGCTCTCGGTTCCCACACTCATCGTGAGCGGCGATGGTGCGGACGTCGTGCTCGGCCAAGCAGGCCTGCACGAGATTGACCAGCTTCGCAATGCGAACATCGCAACCCACATGGTGGCTGGAGCGAGCCACTGCGTGCGCCGTGCCGACCCCGAAGCGTTTCAGGCCGTCGTCGACGATTTTCTTGGCCGCGTCCATCCCCCACTCGACCCTAACGCTGCCGTGCGCCAGGCGGGGGAACCCGCCGTCGTGGGCCCGCAGCCCAGCCAGACTGCACAGTTTTATATCGACCCCCAGTTGCGACGTGCGTTGACGGAGCCGTATTTCCCACAGTGGGACCCGGTCGGCACCCGCGAGCGCGCGGATGCGAACGCACGCCCCGCAATAATCGCCCCAGGCACCGCACTGGACGTCGTGGAGGTTGATGGCCAAACGGTGCGCGTGTGGCATCCGCCAACGACCCCCGAACGCGTCATTTTCGCCATTCACGGCGGTGGCTTCATGGCAGGGCGCCCGGCCTACGACGACGAACGTAACTCGGAACTTGCAGCTCAGCTAAACGCCGTCGTCGCGAGCCCTGAATATCGGCTCGCACCCGAACATCCCTTCCCGGCCGGTGCACGAGATTGCATGGTCGCGGCGCAGTGGATCGAAACCACGTTCGACCTCCCCTTGTACGTGTACGGCGATTCGGCCGGTGGTGGGCTTGCGGAAACGACCGCCGCCATGCTGCTCGAACGCGGTTCTACGCCGCCAGCAGGCGTCATCATGCTGGAGCCATTCCTTGACCCATCGATGTCAGGACGCTCGATCCGCACGCAACAGGACGCTCAGATGTGGAACCGCATGAAGGCCTACCACGCGTGGAGGGCCTACTTGGCGGACACGCATCCGCGCGAACTTCCGCGACTCATCGACCACGCACACGGTAACTTTCTCCCGCGGGTGCTCACGGTCGTAGCAAGCGCGGATCTGCTTCGCGACGAGGGAATTGTGTGGACCACGGATCTCGTGGACGCTGGTTTTAATGCTCAGCTGCACATGATGCCGGGCACGTACCACGCGGGTCTGTCAGTGCCGGGCACTCGTGTCTGGGAGCGGGTCCTCGCACTCATCCAAGATTTTGTGACGGAAAGAGACTAGGTATGTGGGTATGTTCTGGTGAGCTGCGGCAGGGCCCGGTTATTCACGGGCCCTCGTGGACACTGGCAGTGCGCGACGGCAAGTTGCGCCTGCACGGCACGGCCGATGCGCCGTTCGATTATGACATCGAAGATGCTCGCATCCATGGCGCGCATACCATTGCCGTGCTTGCGGATCACGATACCCGCATATTTCTCGACGGCTACGAGGTGTGGTCTGCACTCGCGCC
Source organism: Trueperella sp. (assembly GCA_012727825.1). Taxonomy (GTDB): domain Bacteria; phylum Actinomycetota; class Actinomycetes; order Actinomycetales; family Actinomycetaceae; genus Trueperella. The sequence goes on along the minus strand of JAAYGH010000291.1, from coordinate 2,986 downwards.
ACTCTCCGGCACGCCCGTCGCATCCCAGGGCGAGCTACGCCCCGTGAGCCTGCCCAGCGAGCTCCCCCCTGACGGCGTGGCGGAGCACATCCGGGACCTCACCGCTCATCCTGCACCGCTGGTGCCGTTCGCCTCGATGCGGTTATCCGCCGACGACGCCCGCGCGATGGGCGCCCTTCCCGAGCTCGTCATTCATGCGAAGTTTCGCGTGCGTGGGCCGGGCCAGTACGGCACGATCGTCGCGGCGGGCCACGGTGGGTTCGCAGTACTGTCCGCATCCATCGACGGCGTCCGCGGCATCGAATTAACCTCGGACAACACGTCCGTTTTCGCGGAGGGTAACTGGTCCGATGGTCGCTGGCACCACCTTGCACTGGCGTTCACGGGTGGCGCGATCCAGATCTGGGTTGATGGCTGGCTCCATGCGCACGTACCCGGCACATCCCCGCGGTTCAACGAGTTCTCGATTGGGCAGGATCTCGCGGGTCGTCGTCTCATGGGCGAGGTGGGTGAAGGTGGCATCTACGGGCCGCTTAACGACCAGCAGATCGCCCTACTTGCCCGCCGCGCCGCACTCTCCCAGATACCCGTGTTCGACTCGTACCCCACCGGCGCGTTTCACCGGATTCCCGCCCTGACCCGGACGAGCGCAGGCACACTTCTCGCATTCGCCGACCGCCGCCGCGATTTACCCAACGACGCCCCGAACGCCACCGATCTGGTACTGCGCCGCTCCTTTGACGAGGGCCGGACGTGGGAGCCGGTACACACCGTTGCGACCTTCCCGGGCGAGGGTATCGACGGGGTGGCCGTGACTGACGCGGCCGCGGTCGAGGATCGCAACGGCCGCATCCACGTGCTCGCAGACTTCTATGCGGCACATACGGGTCTGCTCAACTCCCGACCGGGCCCGGCAATGGACGAGCGCGGCGTGTTCCTCGAGGATGCGAGTGGCACCGAATACATCCTGCCCGGGACGTGGCCGACGGGCCCGACCGTCGTCGTCGATAGTGAAGGAACGGACACCCAGTGGGTGGTGGACGCGGATGGCGCTCTCATGAAAGACGGCGACGCGGCGGGAAACATTCTGATCGACGCCGAGCTCATGGCCGTCAAAACCGCACACATCGGCGTGTGGACCTCCGATGATGACGGCGCCACCTGGTCCCACATGCGACTGATCACGAATCAGGTCAAGGATTCGTGGATGACGTTCCTCGGCATCGGCCCCGGCAACGGCATCCGAATCGAGCGTGGCGCACATGCTGGCCGGCTCATCATCCCCTGCTATTTTTCCACCGAGGACGGCACACAACATTCCGCGGCGACCCTAATGTCGGATGACGACGGCGACACCTGGTTCCGCGGGCCGTCACCAAATGAGAGTCGCGAGGTGGACGGGGTGCGGGTAGACCCGCGCTCATTCACGGATCCCGCACTGACGATGACGGAGTCGGCGATCGTGGAAGTGGGGTCGCGTTTGCACATGTTCTCGCGCTCTCAACATCCGCGCGTCCTACGCACCTATTCTGATGACGGCGGACAGACGTGGAGCGAGGTTGTGGAAGATCCTCAACTTCTCGAAATCTTTTGCCAACCCGCGGCAACGCTCGCCGACGACGGGGCGCTCTTTTTTGCCAACGCCTCACGCATGTTGCCCTACCGCGGCTGCGGAACCGTCTACCGCGCAAACAAGGCTGGTGAGCGCTGGGTGGCGAGAGCCGTGAACCCGCGCCACCACGGGTACCAGGCGCTCGCGGCGCTGCCGGGTGGCGACGTCGCGATGCTCTGGGAGCGTGAAACTGCGGGGATCTGGATGACGCGGATACCCGCGTCGATCTTTTCAGTAGACTGAGATCACAGACGAACGGAGAACACCATGATTTCAGCACTCGCCCGTCCCCTCCTAGCGGCCCCCTTCATCGCCTCCGGCATTGACGCCATGATGAAGCCCAAAGAACACCGCGAAGCCGCGGACCGGGCACTGGCTGTGGCTGAATCGCTCGGCGTTGCGCGCCCGGCGCAGTCCTCAGTGGACCTGTTGACTCGCGCGACCGGGGCCGTCTTCACCGTCGCTGGTCTGTGCCTTGCCCGTGGGAAGCTCCCCCGTAGCTCCGCACTTGTTCTTGGTGGCATGCAGATTCCTATTGCTCTGGCGCGCAACCCATTCTGGGAGCAGAAGGGCCAGGAACGCCGCAATTCGCTCACCGCTCTCGTCTCTGCTGCTGGCCTCGTGGGCGGCGCGCTCATCGCCTCGCAAGATCGTGGCGGCAAACCCTCACTCGGCTGGCGTGCGCAGCGTCTGGCCAAGGACGCGCGAAGCGCAGCATCGGACCGTCTCGACACCGCAACAAATCGCCTGCACATTGGAGACGGTCGGTGACCTGGTCTGCGCCATTAAGCGGGCCTGTTGACGCCATCGTTGACATCCCCGGTTCAAAATCTCTCACCAACCGATACTTCGTGCTCGCGGCCCTTGGCAGCGAGCCGGTCACGATCCATCACCCGCTCGCCGCTCGAGACACGGAGCTGATGGCTGATGCTCTCGAATCGCTAGGCGCTGTCATTAACCGGGGCGCCGAGGCCTGGACCATTGTGCCCGGGCCACTGCGCGGCGGTAACGTCGAGTGCGGACTTGCCGGTACCGTCATGCGGTTCATCCCGCCGCTGGCGACGTTCGCCATGGAACCCGTCAGACTCGACGGCGATCCCGCGGCTCGCGTCCGGCCGATGGATGCGATTGTGGACGGCCTACGCGGGCTCGGTGTACAAGTAGATGCCGCTGAGCTGAACGGCTCCCCTGTTCTGCCCATGACCGTGCACGGCACCGGCTCGGTTGCCGGCGGGAGTCTGGACATCGACGCCTCGGCATCCTCGCAGTTTGTGTCTGCACTATTGCTCGCGGCACCGCTGATGACGCACGGGCTCGACCTTCGCCACGTCGGTGAGACCCTCCCCTCACAACCGCACATCGCAATGACTGTGG
>JAAYGH010000029.1 GCA_012727825.1 Trueperella sp. | reverse complement strand
GGGCCGTCGGTCGCCGCGACCACGAGGATCGCGCCGTCCATCTGAGCGGCACCGGTGATCATGTTCTTGATGTAGTCGGCGTGACCGGGCGCGTCGACGTGCGCGTAGTGACGCTTCGGGGTCTCGTACTCGATGTGCGAGATGTTGATCGTGATACCGCGCTGACGCTCTTCAGGAGCCGAGTCAATCGACGCGAAGTCGCGCTGAACGTTCGTGGCCGACGGGTACTTGTCAGCCAGAACCTTCGAGATTGCAGCCGAAAGCGTGGTCTTACCGTGGTCAACGTGACCGATGGTTCCGATGTTTACGTGCGGCTTGGTCCGCTCGAATTTGGCCTTAGCCACTAGGTCCTCCTAAGGACATTCGTGTAGATCTTCCGGGCACTGGATTGCGACCGGTTGTCTACAGGGGATGGTTTCAGTGTAGTAGGAAAGCTCCTACTGATTCTGTGAAGTTGTATTTGCCAGTCGGCATTGGGGGCGCGACGTTGCCGACACGCCCCCAGGGCAATTACTCGCCCTTTGCCTTCTGAACGATTTCGTCGGAGACGTTACGCGGAACTTCTGCGTAGCTCGAGAACTCCATGGAGTACACAGCGCGGCCCGAGGTCTTCGAGCGCAGGTCACCGATGTAGCCGAACATTTCGGACAGCGGAACCTGTGCACGGATGACCTTGACACCCTGTGCGTCTTCCATCGAGGCAATCTGGCCACGACGGGAGTTGATGTCACCAATGACGTCACCCATGTACTCCTCAGGAGTACGCACCTCAACAGCCATGATCGGCTCGAGGATAACGGGGTTTGCCTTGCGTGCAGCCTCCTTGAAGCCCATGGAGCCCGCGATCTTGAACGCCATTTCAGACGAGTCAACATCGTGCGAAGCGCCATCAACGAGGATTGCCTTGACGCCGACCATGGGGTAGCCCGCGAGGACACCCACGTTCATTGCGTCCTGGAAGCCCTGGTCGGTCGGCGAGATGTACTCGCGCGGGATACGACCACCGGTGACGGCGTTGACGAATTCGTACGTCTTGTCGCCCTCAACCTCAAGCGGCTCGAGGTTGAACTGGATCTTTGCGAACTGACCCGATCCACCCGTCTGCTTCTTGTGGGTGTAGTCGTGCTTCTCGACGGCCTTCTTGATCGTCTCGCGGTAAGCAACCTGCGGCTTACCAACGTTTGCCTCGACCTTGAATTCGCGCTTCATGCGGTCAACAAGGATGTCAAGGTGAAGCTCACCCATACCCTTGATGAGCGTCTGACCGGTCTCCTGAATCTGCTCGACGCGGAACGTCGGGTCTTCTTCAGCGAGCTTCTGGATAGCGGTACCCAGCTTCTCCTGGTCAGCCTTCGTCTTGGGCTCGATAGCGACCTCAATAACGGGCTCAGGGAAGGTCATCGACTCAAGCACAACCGGGTTTGCCATGTCGGCAAGCGTGTCACCGGTCGTGGTGTCCTTGAGGCCGATCACAGCGTAGATGTGACCTGCGGTCATCGACTCAACGGGCATTTCCTTGTTGGCGTGCATCTGGAAGATCTTTCCGATGCGCTCCTTCTTGCTCTTGGTCGAGTTAATGACCTGAGCACCCGAGTCAAGGTGACCGGAGTACACGCGAACGAAGGTCAAACGACCGAAGAACGGGTGAACAGCGATCTTGAAGGCGAGAGCCGTGAACGGGTCGTCCTTCGAGGGCTTGCGCTCGATGACGATCTCTTCGTCCTTCGGGTCGTGAGCTTCGATAGCCGGCACGTCGAGGGGCGAGGGGAGGTAGTCAACGACAGCGTCCAGCATCGGCTGAACACCGCGGTTCTTGAATGCGGAACCACACAGCACCGGGTAAACGGTCGACGAGATCGTCAGCTTGCGGATTGCACCCTTGACCTCTGCAACGGTGAGCTCTTCGCCACCGAAGTACTTCTCGAGCAGTTCGTCGTCGCTCTCAGCAACCGTTTCGAGGAGCTTGGCGCGGTATTCCGCTGCCTTCTCCGCGAGGTCAGCCGGGATCTCCTGAACGTCGTACTTGGCGCCCATGGTGACGTCACCCTTCGAGTCGCCAGCCCAAACCAGGGCGCGCATCTCGACGAGGTCGACAACACCAACGAAGTTGCTCTCCGAACCGATCGGAAGCTGGATGACCAGCGGGGTTGCCTTCAGGCGGTTGACGATCGTGTCAACGGTGAAGTAGAAGTCAGCGCCGAGCTTGTCCATCTTGTTGACGAAGCAGATACGCGGAACGTCGTACTTG
>JAAYGH010000290.1 GCA_012727825.1 Trueperella sp. | reverse complement strand
TAGCAACAGGTGCCACGTGAAGAGCCGAATCATCGAGCGAGGTCAAGGTGGTCCTGCCCGCGTACTCGTTGTAACCCATCCAGTAAGCGGTGATATTGCCGGCGTTTCCAACGGGCAGAACATGGATGTCCGGCGCATCCCCAAGCGCGTCAACGATTTCAAACGCGGCAGTCTTCTGCCCCTGCAGGCGGTACGGGTTGACGGAATTAACGAGCGCCACGGGATAGGCATCGGTGAGCTCGCGGACAATACGCAGGCAGTCATCGAAGTTGCCGTCCACGGCGACAAGCTGGGCGCCGTGCACGATCGCCTGGGCGAGTTTGCCCGCCGCGATCTTTCCTGCAGGGAGAATCACGGCACACGTGAGACCCGCTGCAACCGCATATGCCGCGGCTGAGGCCGAAGTGTTCCCCGTCGAGGCGGCAGCAACCACCTGAACGTCACTCTGTTTGACGTGAGATATCGCCGTGGTCATCCCACGGTCCTTGAACGATCCCGTGGGATTCGCGCCCTCAACTTTGATATGGACCTCGGCGCCAACGCGCTCTGAAATGGCATTCGCGTACACGAGCGGTGTTCCGCCCTCGCCCAACGTGACAACTGGATCGCCTTCGCCAAACGGCAGGCGGCCCCGGTACTCGTTAATAATTCCACGCCATTGATGTGCCATTACTCGTCTCCCACCCTCAAGACGCGCACAACGTCGGCGGTCTTTGCTTGGTTAATACTGTCGATAGTAGCCGCAACGTCGGCCGCTCGGGCCGTGTGCGTCGTGACTGTCAGCGAGGCCTTGCCGTTGTCGGCAATCTCTTCTTGGTTAACGGATGATATGGAAACGCCCGAGTCCGCAAAGTAACGGGTTAGCTGCGCAAGAACACCCACCTGGTCTTGAACATTCATCCGGATGAAGTACTTCGAAAGCGAATCATCTGGCGAGATGAACTCTGATTCGCCGAGGACGATTTCTTGTGGAGCACGGCCACCGACGACCCGCTTCGCGGCGGCAGCGACGACGTCGGAGAGCACGGCGGACGCCGTTGGAGCCCCGCCTGCGCCGCGCCCGTAGAACATGAGGCGGTCTGCCGATTTTGCTTCGATCACGATGGCATTAAATGAGCCGCCAATTGATGCGAGCGGGTGCACCTCGGGCACGAGGGTCGGGTTGACTCGCACATCGATCTTGCCGGCATCGTCCTGCGTGGCTGTGGCGATGAGCTTGATGACGTATCCGCTCGCCGTTGCTGCCGCGATATCGTCCGCGGTGACCGTCCGGATGCCCTCGATCTGGACGTTATCGATGTGAACGCGCTTGTGGAACGCGAGCGAGGCAAGGATCGCAATCTTCGCAGCAGCATCGTGACCATCCACATCGGCCGTCGGATCAGCCTCAGCAAAGCCGAGGTCCTGAGCGGCTTTAAGGACCTCGTCGAAAGCGAGCCCCTTCGTCGTCATCTCGTCCAAAATGTAATTCGTGGTGCCATTGAGGATGCCCTGAATCGCAGTCACCGTATCTCCAGCGAGCGACTCGCGAACGGCATAGAC
>JAAYGH010000289.1 GCA_012727825.1 Trueperella sp. | reverse complement strand
TTCTACGGCCGCATGCGCCCGGTCTCCGACTGGCCGGCAGAGCTGGTCGCCAAGTTCCGCGAGGATTTCGGAGATTCGCTTTAGAATGACGGCGGTCTCGCTCGGCGCCTAGAACTGGTTGATCAGGGCTTTTAGTCGTCTTGGTCAACGTATTCGAGGACGTCTCCGACGCTGCAGCCCAACACTTTGCAAATACGTTCCAGGGTTGAGAATCGGATTGCTTTGGCGCGCCCGTTTTTCAAGACCGACACGTTGGCAGGAGTAAGGTCGACCATTTCAGAGAATTCGGCGACCGTCAGTCCTCGTTCCGCTAGCAACACTGCGAGGTTGACCTGAATCAAATCACTGCCTCCAGCTCTGTGTGTTCTGCACGTGTGATGTCGAAAGCGCGCAATACCAATGCGCCGAGACTCGCGAATGCAACTGCACTGACGAGGGCAGCGATGATACCGAGTAGGACTCCGGGTCCGCCAGCGTGCATCGTTGTGAGCAGGTGAATTGCGACGGCAACGGGTATGAGGCATCCGACCACAGCAATGGCAGCCATGGCCTTGATGAGCGTGCGCGACGTGTCGGTGTAGAGCTCGTCACGCGTGCCTCGGTAGAGCAGGACCCCAAAGAGGATCAGGCATATCTGGAAGCACGCAATCGTGGCGATCCCAAGAACCGAGTACGGGGTGACGAGGTGGGTGACTTCTGGAAATTGGCGCGCCATGTCCTGCGCCACGATAGGTACGAGGAGTTGCCCCACGGCAAGGCCAGCAACGAATAGCGCAATCACCACGTAGCTGACGGGGTACAGAATCGATTTCATTTATCGATTATCGATATGAAGCTATCGAATGTCAATAGGTTTTGTGCTTGTTTGCGAGTTGTCGAGTGGCTGACACCGAGCGTGCGGGTGAAAGCTAGGCGGCTCCGATCCGCTTGAGGTGTGCGACAAGTCCGCCCACCGACAGCCCGACGACGCGTGCTGGTTGGCAAGAGACGGCGGGGACCTGTAACTCGTGAACGGCAACATGCTGCCGCTATCTATGGCAGGCGCATTCGCGCCGACGCAAAAAGGGAATCGGGCTAGGAGGCGGGCCTGTCGATGAGCTCGAGGAATCGTTTCGAGAGGGCGAGAATCGTGCCGTCATCAACCGCATTGGAAATGAGACCCTCATAGATGCGTTCGCGGTTACCAAACAGGATGAACCACGCGGTTAGTTCACCAACGCTGGCCTGTGGGATCGTCTCAATTGGATACTCGTTCAAGCGGTCGTAGTGCGGCTCCCAGTCACCGTTGAGATGCTTATCCAAGAGGTAGATGCCATCCCAGATGCCGTACCAGAGCCAGTCCTCGTAGTGGATCCAGCCGAGGCTCGTGCCGTCATCTCCATTTTTATCGGGGTGCACCCGTCTGTAGCCCTGATTCCCGGCTGCGAGTTGGTCGTGAAGTTCGCGCACTCCATCCCACTGTTGCGCGGGTGTCTTGTTGTCTTTCATCCATCAATCTTCATACATTCGAAAGGAGAACAGTGAGACGGCTCTGAAATTGGGGGGGGATCTGCTCCCAATAATGGGGACCCGGCTAGTGAGATTGGTCGGGTTTTGCATATTAGCGGGGTGATTACCGAAGAAATCTGATGCGAGGCCACCTCAAAATCCGCCATCTGGTGAACCAGTCAAGTC
>JAAYGH010000288.1 GCA_012727825.1 Trueperella sp. | reverse complement strand
TTGGTCGCCTCTCCGTGCGCCACGCGTTGACCGATTATTTACTTGAGGTAGGCGGACACATCGGTTATTGGGTGGCTCCAGACCAACGCCGAAAGGGTTATGCCACGCAGATGCTGCGCCTCGGGCTGGAGCGCTTGCACGCGCTTGGAGTGAAACGTGCTCTGGTCACATGCGATGATTCCAACGAAGCATCGGCCGCTACCATTGAGCGCAACGGCGGCATCCTCGAAGATATCCGCCAGTCAGATCCCGATTCGACGCCCACGCGTCGTTACTGGATTGAAATTTAACAACGGCCGGCCCTTCCTGATGGACCTGCCGGCCACGAGTTTAGGAGATACACGTGGACATCAAAATTGAACCCGGCGATATTACGCAAGTAGACGTTGACGCCGTCGTGAACGCGGCAAACTCGAGTCTGCTGGGAGGAGGGGGAGTGGACGGCGCGATCCACCGCGTCGGCGGTCCCCAGATCCTTGTGGAAACCAAGAAGCTCCGCGAAACCGTGTTGCCAGACGGTCTGCCCGCAGGCCAAGCGGTCGCGACGACGGCAGGAAACCTCTCCGCCAGGTGGGTCATCCACACTGTCGGACCGGTGTATTCCTCCTCCGAAGATCGTTCAGCAATCCTCGCCTCGGCCTACCGCGAATCGCTCAGGATTGCAGACGAGCTCGGGGCGCGAACCGTGGCGTTTCCAGCGATCTCCGCGGGGGTGTATGGCTGGCCGTTGGACGATGCCGCTCGAATTGCCGTCGAAACAGTTGTTGAATCGGATACTGATATCACCGTTATTTTCGTCCCATTCGGCCCCGACGCCACTGCCGCCTTCGAAGCCGCACTTGCGAACCGCGCATCTTTTGGTGCCGACGCGTGATCTTCGTGGCATTGAGACGTTCGGGCCAGGGAGCACTTGTGCACACGGGCTAAAGTGCAAATGTCAATCACCAAAGAAAGGCAGTCATGGCTACTGATCCCACGCGCGCCCGTAGCCCGTTAGAAACGAGCCGCTACCTTGACGAGCAGATGCTCGCCAAGGCGACGAACCCCTGGGGTAAGACCTTCCTGCTCGCCATTGCGGCGGGTGTGATGATCGGCAGTGGCTTCGTCTTCTACATCACCACCCAGCAGGGAGCCGCGAACGCGGACTGGCTCGGTGAGACGAAGGTGCTCGGCGGTGTGGCGTTTTCCGTTGGCCTGATTCTCGTGGTGATGACGGGCTCTGATCTGTTTACGTCGACGACGATGACCGTGGTTCCACTCGCCAAACGCCAAATCACGATCGGCCGGTTCCTTGCGCACTGGGGCGTTGTGTACGGCGGCAACTTCGTGGGCAGTCTCGCACTCGCGGCCGGAATCGTCGGAGCGGGTACGTATTTGCAAGGTGGAGGAGCTTGGGGCGCCACGGCTATCACGTCAGCGATCGCGAAAGTTTCGCACACGTGGCCGCAAGCATTTTTCCTTGGTATTTTCTGTAATTTCATGGTGTGCCTGGCCGTGTGGCTGGCCTACACCGGGCGCAGTTTGGCCGACAAGATCCTCGGCATCGTTGGGCCGATCGCACTCTTTGTGGCGACCGGCTTCGAGCATTCGGTTGCGAACATGTTCCTTATCCCTGGCGCGCGCATGATCACTGGGGTGGCTGGCCCCGAGTTTTGGGACTCGACAGCCGTTCAGGCCGTTGGCCTCACTCAGGCTGATGCCATGAACGCGCTCACCGCGCAGGCCTTCCTCTTTGACAATCTCATTCCCGTCACGATTGGAAACATCGTGGGCGGAGGTCTGTTTGTGGGACTGTTTGCCTGGTTCGTAAATTCTAAGTTAGACGAAAAGGCCCAACAAACCACTGAAGTGAACGCCAGCTAGCTCGGTTGCGCCATCTCGTAAAAGAATGCCGCGAATTCGCGTAGGACGTGAAAAGGGCCGGACAATGAGCCCGAGGCACCGCCAAGCACGTGACCGTCGATTCCCGCACGGCGCATGTGCAGCGATGCCCGGTAAGCGTGAAAGCTATTCGTGACCCCCACGTAGGGTTGGGAAATTCCGCGCGCCTCGAGTATCTGAGCCGACATTCGGAAGTTCTCGGCCGTCGTCGTCGATTCGTCTTCGACGACGACGAGGTCGCGTCTGACCCCGCGCGCCTCAGCTTCGGCTGCCATGGCGTGCGATTCGGGTGGGTCATTGCTTTCAGAGCGGATGGACGGTGAGCGACTTGACGGGGAACCGCCACTGAACACGAGGCGTGCGAGCTGGTCGGTGGCCTCTAAACGCTCGTGGTCGTGGAATCCATCTTGAAAAGTGGTGCCGTTGCCGCGCGTGGACGATGCGAGCCAGAGGCGGTCGGCGGTCTCGATGCCAAGCTCAACGCGGCGTTCGAGGAGGCGTGTCAACCTGCCGTTCACGATCCGAGCGCCGAGAACAATGACGGCGTTCGGACCTGTTCCTGCATCGACGTTGGCGTCGAACCATGCGCGCGCAACCGTAGCGTACAGCCTGCCATAGGCTAAGTAACCCGCAAAAAGCGCTCCGATCAGGCCGGTTGCGAGCACTGGGATGTGCGCCAACGGCTCGACGTGACCAGCGCGTGCCGCCGTGCTTCCAATGACCCCAACGGCGATGAAGCCAATGGCGACGAACCCGAGGCCGCCGAGAGCCAGCGCGATGAATTGCCACGCAGGCCTTCGGCCGGCAGGCACAAGCGCCGACACGACCATCCACCCGCCAACGAACACGGATGCGATACTCGCGCTCGCGAGAAGGGCGAAGGGGAGGGACCCGATGTCGGAGTCACCTGGAATGTCTGCTGGCGTGGTATCGGTGACAAGGGTGTCGATGAGCCACACCCAGAACGCCGCGATCGCGGCGGTCGTTGTAAAGACCGGCCACGGTGACCGCGGGGCGAGCTTCGCGAACATCGCGGTAGCGGCAAGGCCCGCCAGAGCCACTATCAATACGAGCATGTGCCCAGTATAGAAAGGTCACTTCGAAAGACTGCCGCCAGGCCAGTCTCGGGATCGCCACACGTGTGGCATCCTGGCACGCTTGGCCAAAGCAGAGGGTTTCCGGTCACCTGCGAGGAGAACTTCCCCTCGCAGGTGACCGGAAAGCCTCGCGTCTGACCGGAAAGCCTCGCGTCTGACCGGAAAGCCTCGCGTCTGACCGGAAAGCCTCGCGTCTGCTGGCCCCGAGCACGAGGAGCGGATGATGCGTCAGCTCAGGATCTTGATCTGGAAAGGATAGCGATGAATCTTGTTGTCGGAGGCGCGAATGGTGGCCTTGATGTGGTGGTACATCTCGAGGACCCATGCGATGCCGATGACGAGGAAGCCGAGCGGAAGCAGGATCACCGTGATGACCATGATCCACCCGGTGATGGTCATGAGCGCCATGCCAATGTTGAAGTTGAAGGACTGAGCAGCGGCTTGGCGGACGTACGGGCTCGAGTCTTTCTTAATGGCCCACACGAGCAATGGGCCGATGAAGGAGATCCAGCCAGCGGAGACGAACCATGCGATGACTGCGGACAGGTGGGCAAGGATGGCCCACGTGCGCTCTTCACCGGTGACGTTCGGCGCGTAACCTTGGCGGGCAAAGTCCTCGTCGTTGGGGTAATGCCAAGCCGAGTAACCTTGCGAACTCGAGGGGTCGAATTCGGGGCGGGATTCAAACGGACCATGCTGTGTCATGGAACCATCTTGCCCCGCGACGGAACGCCAATGCAAGGGGGAGTGCACCCCCAACGCTCACGGGTAGAGAGGTTCGTCGCATGGCCGTGCCGGCCGGTCGTCAGCCCACGGGTGAAAGGCGCGCCGAAAGCTTTTCGTGACGGAGCTTCCCGTTAGTGTGTTGACATGACATTCTCTCATTCTGAACGCCAGCGCCTTGCCACCCTCCTCCTCGAAAAAGGCCCGGAGGAGCCCACCTTATGCGAGGGCTGGGATACCCGTGATCTCGTAGCGCACCTGTGGATTCGAGAAAATCGGCCGGACGCGGCTGCCGGCATGATGATTTCGGCGGTTGAGGACCATTTGGAGTCGACGACGGCGAAAGTCTTGGAGCGTCCCTACGAACAGGTTGTCAACGATTGGCGGGATGGGCCGGGCAAGTTTAGTCCTGTGCGTTTGGTTGACAGGTGGATGAATCTTGCCGAGCACTTCGTGCATCATGAGGATGTGCGGCGAGGCCAGTGGATGGTTGATGGAACGCTCGTACCGGCGCGTAAACTGAGCGAGGACGAGAACGCGACGCTCACGAAATCGGTCGCAACAACGGCCAAGCCGATGCTGAAGAATGCTGACAAGCCCGTGCGGATCGTGATCCCAGGGCGAATCACGTTAGATATTCGCCCGAAGGGCGTGGAGTTCGGTGATGTCGTGACAGTCAAGGGTGAGCCAGGCGAAGTATTGCTGTGGCTCTTCGGTCGCGACGCCGCCCATCTGGATATCACCCCCGAGGGCGCGAAGGTCATCCGCGGGGGCGTATAGAACGCCACCAAAGCGGTGCACGAAAAGGCAAGTACTCGCCTCAGATTCCCGTGTCGTCAAAAACGTTCATCGCGGCTTCCCGCCCCATGTCGATGAGTTCGCTCGCGCGGTGGTAATCAAGATCGCCCACGGCGTCGCTAGGAATGCGAACGGTGGCCGGCACATGGTTCGGTGCGGCGCGGTATCGGGCGAGCGTCTCCTGCATGGTGCCAAGCGATAGCGACATGACCTCCATCGTCGTCAGGCTATCTGGGAGAGGGCTCGCGTGTAGGTCAGGTAATGAGTCGCCGGCGCCGGCAGGATTGGCGTCCGGACTGTCCGAGGTTGACGCGTGCTCGTCGGCTCGCGCTTCGCGGAGGCCCTCGAGGTCGCCGTGGTTGTCCGGCTCCGTTGACCATCCCTCTTCAAGGCGTTGAAAGAACTCGTTATCCATGAAAGAGCGCTTTGTGCGCTCCCAGCCCTCACCAATCGTGGTCAAGCTGTTGTGTGCGGTGGCTGCCGCCTTAGTCACCCACGAGTTGTCGCGGGCGTTCGCAGCTTCGATTTCGTCCCGGCGGAGGATGTCGTGGGGACTGGTGAGTGCCGGGCCACGCAGGTCCACAGCGACGGTCGCATCCGCGCCGACGGGTAGTGTCGGTTCGACCGGGACTGGATTGAGTAAGCCACCATCCACGAGCAAACGATTTCCAATACGGACGGGCGTGAAAAACGTCGGGATAGCGATCGATGCGCGTATCGCCAGGAAAAGTGGGCCGCGCTGGAACCAGACTTCGCGCCCTGCCAAAATGTCCACGGCCACGGCAGTAAATGGAATGTCAAGATCTTCGATCTCAAAAGATCCCGTGACGTCTTCGATTGCTGACAGGACCCGAGTCCCCTTGAGCAGACCGGGTCGTCCGAGTGTGAAGTCAAGAAGTGAACGCACATCACTCTTCGACAACGAGACTGCCCAGTCCTTGAGTTCGGGCAATTTGCCTGCCGCGTAAAGTCCACCCACGAGTGAACCGACCGATGCGCCAGAGATCGCCACAATGTCGTGACCGCGGGCCTCAAGCTCCTCGATCACTCCGATGTGGGCCCAACCTCGGGCGCCACCGGATCCGAGAACAAGTGCAATCTTCATCGCTACTCCATAACTGCACGCCACCGCGACGTGTTTGACGTCCATCCTTGCACGCGGCGCGGTACCGGCACATGGGTGCGAGGCGAACTTATGCGATTGGCTCACAGATGCTGGTCGACCATGATCCCGGCGGTTGTTAGTGTAGAGGTCTATATC
>JAAYGH010000287.1 GCA_012727825.1 Trueperella sp. | reverse complement strand
CCGCAGCGATCGCAACCAGAACCGCCGTCGCAACCAGCCAACTCAACAGAATCAGCAGAACCAGAACGAGGATTCGGGTGAAGTCTTGATTCCTGTTGCTGGCATCGTCGATCTGGACGGCAACAACAACTACCTGCGTACGGGTGGCTACTTGCCCGGCAAGAATGACGCGTACATCTCTACTCAAATTATCCGCCGCTATGGCTTGCGCCGCGGCGATGCTATTCAAGGAGCTGTACGAGACGCGTCGGAGAACACGAATCGGCGCGGGCGCCAGCACAAGTACAACCCGCTCGTGGAGATCACGTCGATCAACGGCTTGTCGGCGGAGGAGGCAAAGGATCGCCCGGAGTTTAATAAGCTCACACCGCTTTACCCGAACGAAATGTTGCGTCTTGAGACTACTCAGAAGGCATTGACCACCCGCGTCATCGACCTCGTTTCGCCGATCGGAAAGGGCCAACGTGGCCTCATCGTTTCCCCGCCGAAGGCTGGAAAGACGATCGTCATGCAGCAAATCGCAATGGCTATTGCGAAGAACGATCCAGACGTGCACCTCATGGTGCTACTTGTGGATGAACGTCCGGAAGAAGTGACGGACATGCAGCGGCTCGTGAAGGGTGAGGTCATTGCCTCAACCTTCGACCGCCCGGCATCCGACCACACGATCGTGGCCGAACTGGCTGTCGAGCGTGCTAAGCGCCTCGTCGAGTTGGGGCAGGACGTCGTCATTCTCCTCGATTCGCTCACGCGACTGTCGCGCGCCTACAATTTGGCGGCCCCGGCTTCCGGCCGGATCCTGTCCGGCGGCGTGGACGCGGGGGCGCTCTACCCGCCCAAGAGGTTCTTCGGTGCGGCCCGCAACATTGAAAATGGTGGTTCGCTGACCATCATCGCATCGGCACTCGTTGAGACCGGTTCGAAGATGGACGAGGTCATTTTCGAAGAATTCAAGGGCACGGGCAATATGGAACTTCGCCTCTCGCGCCAGCTCGCAGATCGCCGGATCTTCCCGGCTGTGGATATCAGCGCTTCGGGCACCCGCCGTGAAGAATTGCTGTTCAGCCCCGAGGAGCTCAAGATCGTCTGGCACCTGCGTCGCGCGCTTGGCAACCGCGATGTTCAAGAATCATCCGATTACGTCCTTGGCCGCATGCGCAAGACCGAAACTAACGGCGAATTCCTTATGTCGATCGTGCGCGGTATGCAAAACGCCGGTGAATGAGCAACTGAGCTAACGGACGGGTTTTGGTGAGACGCGCACAATTGTGAGCAACCGCGCGTCGCCCACGACTATCACGCCGATGTCAACCTGTGGTTAAATTGATCGTCGGCTTCTGGTTCACCTCTGTCATCCGCAGGGGACCCAGGGCGCTTAACGATCCAAGGAGACACAATGAAGCAGGGAATTCACCCCGATTATTCGGACATCAAAGTTACGTGCACGTGCGGTAACGAGTTCGAGACCCGTTCGACGCTTGACGGCGATACCCTTCGCCTTGACGTCTGCAACGCATGCCATCCGTTCTACACTGGCAAGCAGAAGATTCTTGACACCGGTGGTCGCGTCGCCCGCTTCGAGGCACGCTACGGTAAGCGCACCAAGTAACTGAGCTTAGAAACGCCGGTACAGTTTTCTGTACCGGCGTTTGCCATACGATGACGTTTCGCACCACGAAGGTAAAAAAATGAGTGAATTCCCGGCAGCGGAAGTAGCAGCTGCAGAGTACAAGGACATTGAAATGCAGATGGCCTCGCCAGACGTTTTGGCGAAGCCAGAGAAGTTGCGCTCGCTTGGCCGGCGCTATGCCGAGCTCCGGCGCGTCGTCTCGCGCTACGAGCGCTGGGTCGACGCGTCAACGGATCTGACCGAGGCTCGCGAGATCGTGGAACTTGGGGGTGAGGACGGCGAACTGTTTGCCGATGAACTCCCTGGTCTGGAGAAAGAAGAGGAAGAAGCCTCGGCAGAGCTCCGCGATGCACTGTTGCCTCGCGATCCAGACGACAGTCGTGACGTGATTCTAGAAGTGAAGGCTGGTGAGGGCGGCGAGGAATCAGCTCTTTTCGCTGCCGACCTCCTGCGCATGTACCAGCGATATGCGGAAAACAAGGGGTGGTCAACCCAGATCCTGTCGAAGACCGACACGGATATGGGCGGCTACAAGGACGTCCAGATGGCCATCAAACGGAAATCAGTTCCGGAGGATCCGGCCGAGGGTGTCTGGGCACATCTCAAGTACGAGGCTGGTGTGCACCGCGTGCAGCGCGTGCCCGTCACCGAATCGCAAGGTCGCGTCCACACGTCCGCCGCTGGCGTGCTCGTGTTCGCCGAAGTTGACGAACCGGAGGAGGTCGATCTCCACGACAACGAGCTTCGCATCGACGTCTACCGCTCGTCTGGCCCAGGCGGCCAGTCGGTCAACACCACCGATTCGGCCGTGCGGATTACGCACCTGCCCACCGGAATCACCGTGGCGATGCAGGATGAAAAATCGCAGATCAAAAACCGGGAGGCGGCCATGCGTATCCTTCGCGCCCGCATCCGTCAGGCGCAGCTCGACGAGCTTGCTAGCAAGGAAGCGGACCAGCGCCGTAGCCAGGTCCGCACCGTGGATCGCTCGGAACGCGTGCGCACGTATAACTTCCCGGAGAGCCGCATTGCCGATCACCGCAATGGTTATAAGGCGCACAATCTCGATGCGGTGCTTCAGGGCGACCTCGACGCCGTCATCATCTCCCTTCGCGAGATGGACGAAGCGGAGCGCCTTCAGGCAGCGGCGGAGGACACGGACAACTAGTGGGCACGAAGTGGGCGAGCGCACGTGACGCCGCGCGCGCGAGGCTCGCAGCGGCGGGTGTGCCATCTCCCGATGCCGACATCCGCTTGCTCGCAGAATTTGTTTACGGTGCCCTTCCCAGCGGTGCTGACATCATGAACGACGACGATCGTGCGGCGTTCGAGCGAGTCGTGGCCCAACGCGAAGGCCGAGTTCCGCTCCAGCACATCATGGGCACGATGTATTTCCGCTATCTTGAACTGGAATCCGTGCCGGGCGTCTTCGTTGTGCGGCCTGAGACAGAGATGGTCGTTGACGCCGCACTGACCGAGATCACGAACCTGACCAAACCCGTCGTCGTCGATCTGTGTACCGGATCGGGTGCCATCGCGCTGTCCATTGCCATGGAATCACACGCGCAGGTGACGGCCGTTGAACTCTCCGAGGTTGCCTTTGCATCGGCGAGCCGAAATAACGCCTCCTGCGGAAACAAGGTGCGACTGGTTCACGGGGATGCCCTGACCGCGCTCGACGAGCTTGCGGGCGGCGTTGACGTCGTCGTGACGAATCCACCGTACGTGCGCGGCGACGACCACCTCTCGCCAGAAGTTTTGCAGGATCCGGAGATAGCGCTATTCGGTGGGGGGATCGAAGGCTTAGAGATGCCGGTCAAACTTCTTCAGCGCGCACACGTATTGTTACGCGACGGGGGTATCCTCATCATGGAACATGGCGACGACCAAGGCGTACCACTTCGCAATGCCGCGATAGAGCGTGGTTTCACGGACGTTGCCACCGGTCAGGATTTAACGGGACGTGATCGCTGGCTGCGGGCTAAGAAGGGTGGCGCATGAGGGTACTGGCAACAGACACCTTTGCCGTGGAACTTGCGGCCCGCGCGATTAGCCGGGGCGAGGTCATCTGCCTACCAACAGACACGGTGTACGGCATCGGCGCCGACCCATTTTCAACGACGGCGATTACGCGGCTATTGACGGCAAAGTCCCGCACACGCGCGAACCCGCCGCCCGTCCTTGTGACGGGCATTGAACAGGCACGATCCTTGAGTGCGGCGTTGCCCGAAGCTGCCGTGACGCTCATGCATGCTTTTTGGCCAGGGCCGTTGACGATCGTCGTCCCTGCGCGCGCGGACATCGGATGGGATTTGGGTGAAACGAACGGAACGGTCGCTCTGCGGATGCCGGACCTCGCCGTCACGCTCGATCTGCTGGCCACCGTCGGACCGCTTGCCGTCACGAGCGCGAATCAGCACGGCCAGCCACCAGCCACCACGGTGGACGAGGCGCTGACCGGGCTTGGCGATGCCGTCACGTTATATGTGGATGGCGGACAGGCGGGCGGGGGAGAAGGGGTTGTCTCCACGATTGTGGATGCGACCGGCACCCCATGCATCCTGCGCCACGGGGCAATTTCTGAGGCGGAGATTGAGCGGGTCCTCGTGGTGCCGCGGTGAGAACATATCTGTTGATCATGATTTTTGCCGCTGTTCTAACATATCTGCTCGTGCCGTTT
>JAAYGH010000028.1 GCA_012727825.1 Trueperella sp. | reverse complement strand
CCGCCATAGCCGTCTGGCCCGGCATGAGACCGGTTCCAAGTGCTGAAATCCCGGCCGCCGTCGTTGATGGAACAACCGTGGTGATGAAACGATCAGTACCGATGGCCCGCACGTTGGGGGCATGGCCAATCCGGTCACGAAGTTGGTGGTAGCCAAGCCCGTCCACAAGTACCACGCAAGCCCGGGTGGCTTCCGGAAATTCAAACGGGACGTGTCCATCGAATGCACCGATCGCGGCAAGCGCACTGGGCATGATCCCCGCGAGATTTTCACTCGTCGGCCGTGTGGCGCCAATCAGATTCACAGATTCCCCAAAATTGTGTCGAGTTCCCCGATGAAGTCCACGCCTTCGGTGAAGTAGGCAGAATCAGTGTGCCTGTCAAGGAATATCTGCAAATCATCGTTGGTTGAAATGCCGATGTAGCCGTGGTCGTTCGTGCAGGTGGGATCCTCGCAGGCACCCGGCTGGAAGTCTTGATTGAAGGTTGTCCCCCAACGTAATCGGAGAAGGATCGAGTTGAGTTCTCCCACGCGTTCGCCCTGAAATTCGCGGCGCAGTACCACGTGGTACTCCTTGATGTCTGATAGCCGGATGGACTGCATCGTTGTGACGTATTCGCCCCGAGCATCCATTTCATAATTGGTGTCTGAATAGACGAGCAAAAGCCTGCGTTCGGTGACGATGAAAGCAACGATACGGTCGTACACCGAATCTGCGTCGAACACTGTTTCCGGGCGTACGTAAAACGTCCGCACCGAATCTGTACCTAGCGCGTGGCGAATGTCTGCCAGCACGGGCGATTCGTCCGAGACGAGCGCGGCTAGAGCCGTATCCAGTTCCAAGCGAACATTAATCATTTTCCCATTGTCTCAAAGCCTCGGGCAATCTACGAAAGCAGGCGTTGAACATCACGGCAACACGGGCAGGATCTTCTCTGCAATCGGCTTCACATCAACGGATAATAAGAGAATGGCCCACACCGAAGAACATATTGTTGACATCGATGTCTCGAAGGAGATGCGCACCTCCTTCCTCGAATATTCCTATTCGGTCATCTATTCCCGCGCTCTACCCGACGCTCGCGACGGTCTCAAGCCCGTCCAGCGCCGCATCCTGTTCCAGATGGATCGGATGGGACTTCGACCTGACAAGGGGCATGTGAAGTCCTCCCGCGTCATCGGCGATGTCATGGGCCGGCTTCACCCACATGGCGATACTGCGATTTATGATGCGATGGTTCGGCTCGCGCAGTCCTTTACGATGCGTTTACCGATGGTCGATGGCCACGGAAATTTTGGATCGCTCGACGACGGCCCAGCTGCTCCCAGGTACACGGAGGTGCGCTTGGCTCCAGCAGCGCTTGCGATGACCGCCTCCCTCGACGAGAACGTCGTCGACATGGTGCCCAATTACGACAACACCTACATGCAACCCGACGTGCTACCGGCAGCACTCCCGAACCTGCTCGTCAACGGCTCCTCCGGTATCGCCGTCGGGATGGCGACGAACATGGCGCCTCACAATCTCGTTGAGGTCGTGGCCGGCGCACGCTTTTTGCTCGACAATCCGGATGCCACACGTGATGAACTGATGCGCTACATCCCCGGTCCCGACTTACCCGAAGGTGGCAAGATAGTCGGACTCGACGGAGTGCGCCAAGCTTACGAGACCGGGCGCGGTATTTTTCGAACGCGCGCGACCGCGCATATCGAAAACATCACTGCCCGCCGTCAGGGCATTATCTTTACCGAGCTCCCCTACCTGGTTG
>JAAYGH010000286.1 GCA_012727825.1 Trueperella sp. | reverse complement strand
GTCGGCGCCGATGATTACGTCACCAAGCCGATCTCACTCGAAGAGGTGGTGGCGCGCATCCACGCGATCTTGCGCCGAACCGCCCCCGACATGAATGATCCGGAGGTCTTGCGATACCACGACCTCGAAATGCACGAAGATTCCTACGAAGTGCTCCGTGCTGGACGCGAGGTCGAACTCTCGCCGACCGAATATCAGTTGCTACGGTATTTGCTCATCAACGCGGAGCGCGTGGTGTCGAAAATTCAGATTCTCGAGCACGTGTGGGATTACAACTGGGAAGGTGAAGCCTCGATCGTCGAATCCTACATTTCCTATCTGCGACGTAAAATCGATAGTGCGGAAGCTCTTGGCATCACCGACCCCGAGGAAGCTGCCGAACTCGAGCCACTCATCCACACCAAACGCGGGATTGGATACGTGCTCCGGCGAGCAAAATGACATCAACGCATTTTCGAGATCACCGGCCCACGCCGAAGGTGTGGCGAACACTTTCTGTTCGAATCGTCTTCGTTTTTATGCTTCTGATGGCATCTGTGCTCATCATGATTTCGTGGCTAGCCACGGTTACGCTACGCGGCTCCCTCATTGACGAAACCGATCGCAACCTGCGATTCTCAGGCCGCACGATGGCCACCGTCACGATCGAGCAACTGCTCGACGATTCCCAATCTCAAGTGTTACCCAACGAATTTTACCTGTACATCACCTATAACAATCCTTACGAGAACCAGCCCGCGACCGAATTCACGGTGGTGAACGCGATCATTGCAGAGGAGAACGGCACCCCCGCCGACCCGCAGGAGCTGGCACAACGCCCCACGTCCGCGCCGTTCACGGTGCCGTCGACGATCGCCGACCAAGAGTGGCGTATCATCACTGCGGATCTCACCTACTCCCCCACGAACTTAACCTCTGTGGGCTCGGTCGTCATCGGATTACCGCTGGAACCGATTGAGGAAACGGTGCGCAATCTCGCGGGGGCACTTGCAACCCTCGTACTCATCACTCTCGTGCTCGGAGCACTCATCGCCTATTTATTGGTCGATCAATCACTGACCGGCCTGCGCGATATCGAACTCGCCACCCACGAGGTGGCAGCGCGA
Source organism: Trueperella sp. (assembly GCA_012727825.1). Classification (GTDB taxonomy): domain Bacteria; phylum Actinomycetota; class Actinomycetes; order Actinomycetales; family Actinomycetaceae; genus Trueperella. The sequence goes on along the minus strand of JAAYGH010000286.1, from coordinate 10,205 downwards.
AACCTGTCGGTGCGCGTCCCGACTGGCACGGATGGCTCAGAGGTCGCCTTGCTCGGCCAGTCGATCAACCGCATGCTCTCCCGCGTCGAGGAATCTTTCGAGGCACAGGTGTCCTCCGAAAACCGCATGCGCCAGTTCGTCTCAGACGCTTCACACGAGCTTCGCACTCCGCTTGCCACCATTCGCGGATACGCCGAGCTGTATCGGTTGGGCGGAGTTCCCGACGACGGCGTGGAGCTCGCCATGTCCCGGATCGAATCCGAATCTGAGCGCATGGCACACCTCGTCGATGATCTGCTCCAGCTCGCCCGCCTTGACGAACGCCGCAAGATCAACATGCAACCAGTCGATCTGGCCCTCACGGCTCTCAACACCGTGCAAGACTTTCACATCCGCGCCCCGGACTGGCCCGCCGACGTCATCGGGCTTGATGGCGGTGAGCCTCGCGCCGTCGTCGTGACAGCCGATCAGGAAAAAGTTACGCAGGTCATCACAAATCTTTTATCGAATGTCCTCACGCATACGCCTCCGGCCACCCCGATCGAAGTGGCCGTTGGCGTGAATTCGGCCTCGCAGGATGTGGGCGTCGTCGAGGTCCGCGATCACGGTCCAGGCATTTCACCCGAAGATTCCGAACGCCTCTTCGAACGCTTCTTCCGCACGGACGTCTCACGCTCGCGGGTCAGCGGTGGATCTGGTCTCGGACTCGCGATCGTCTCCGCAATCATGACGATCCACAATGGAAACGCCTCCGTCCACGAAACTCCTGGGGGCGGACTCACAGTTCGTCTTGAGTTTCCAGGTGTTCACGTCGAACAGGAACAGACCGAACCGAAGCGGCGTTGGCGCGGTGGCAAAAACAATACCAACAACGGCACTACTGCCGATGGCGAGGATTCGGGCGAACCAGAGGCCTCGGGCGAAAGCCGATAGCAGCGACGTTACGAGTCCGGAAGCTCGGGGTTTGCTGTGCCCTGGTCAAGCATGTCAATAATGTGGCGGCGAACCCTGCTCATGAAGTCGTCAACGCTTTCGGCCTCGCGAGCCTTCATTGGCTCACCGATAAACATATTGACGGGCGGGCGGTTCGGTGAGGGCAAGAGGGAACCTACAGGCATCGCGTCATGACCACCGCTCATCGCGAGTGGGACGATCGGGATGTCGAATTTGATGGCGAGCGCTGCCGCGCCTGTCTTAAATTCGCCCAGCTCGCCAGTTCGCGATCGCGTACCTTCCGGGAAAATGAGGATGGGGATGCCGTCGCGGAGCAGCCGGGAGGTCATCCCCTTGGCACGGCCGGCGTTCGGATCGCGCGAGCTGGATTTGCGTTCGATGGGGTAGGTGTTGAAAAACAGCGAGGTCAGCCTTGACACCGCGGGCTTTCGGTAAAAATAGTCTGCTGCAGCGCCAGTGGCGAGACGGTCAGTGATGTGGTCAGGAAGAAGCGTAAAAACCATCGGTGCGTCAAGATGTGACGAATGGTTACCTACAACGATGTACGCCCCGTCAAGGTCTTTGACGTTCTCCTGCCCCGAGACGCTCGTGTTGAGTACCGTCTTAATAACCGGACGCGTCAAGAACTTGCGCACCCCGCGGCGCGTATTCTTTTTCGACTCTGAATGGTAGTCGTCGAGCGGATGGAGATCGCTCATCGCCGTCCTTTGTTCAGCTTCTTCACCACGGCTGCAACCGCCGGTGCGGGCGCGTGCTTGGCAAGGAAACCGATCACCTTAAATCGCTTGGATGGAGTCGACGTCGTTTTACCTTTCTCGACGTCTTCCAGACATTCTGCCACGACACGATCGGCGTCCAGCCACAGCCAGCTAGGGATCGACGACGTCGACACTCCAGAACGGCCGTGGAATTCGGTTCGCACCCAGCCCGGGATGAAAGACACGACCTGCACGCCGTGCTTTCCCACCTCGATCGCTAGCGAATCAGACCAGACGCGAATGAATGACTTCACCGCTGAGTAAGCACCCATGGGGGCCGCGCCAGCCATCGACGACGTCGTGATAATGACGCCCTCGCCCCGTTCTTTCATCGCCGCAGCAGCCGCGCCGCCGAGAACCATCGGTGCACGGGCCATGAGTTGGGTGCCCACCAGCAAAGCAGTTGGGTCTGCCGTGGCCATCCGCGTGTACATGCCAGCTCCGGCGTTGTTCACAAAGACGTTAATCGGGGACTCGGTAGAACCTAGGCGTTCTGCAATAATCTGCACGCCGTCGTCGCTGCCTAAATCAGCTGGAAGCACGTCCACCTCCACACCAAGGACGCGCAGCTCACGGGCTGCATCCTCAAGGCGCTCCGGACTGCGAGCCACAAGAACAAGATCGAGGCCTCGGCGCGCAAGATGCCGGGCAAACGTGAGACCAAGACCCGACGAGCCGCCGGTGATCAGTGCTCGACCACGCAATGATGTGTTGATATCAGTCATATGTCCTACGTTCGTCCATTTAAACGGCCATGGTGAATGGCTACTACCTCGATAATAGCCATTCTAGGTAGAATCGCGGTCGTCCTCGAACTGTTCGAGTGAGATGTCTCGAATAGAAGTGCCCGCATGGGTGACGCAATCCGTAGCGTGCCATGTCCAACCGCCTCGCGTGCACATCGCGAAGGTGCGTGCAGGGAGGCGTCACCGCGGATGTCGCGCGACAGGATTGAGCGTTAAACACGGCAGGGCCCGGGGTGCACCTGTCGGTGAAACCCCGGGCCCTGCCCTGTGCGCCGTCGAACCCGAGGGCCGACACCTGCGCGATTGTTTACTTAGAACATGCCACCTGCAGCGGCGGCTGCTGCGGCGTCATCTGCGCCACCTGCCGGCTCCGGCTTGTTCGCAACGACTGCCTCAGTGGTGAGGAACAGGCCTGCGATCGATGCTGCGTTCTGGAGTGCCGAGCGAGTCACCTTGACCGGGTCGGCAATTCCTGCTGCGAGCAGATTGACATATTCGCCAGTTGCCGCGTCCAGGCCTTCGCCTGCGGGGAGGCTACGAACCTTCTCAGCAACAACGCCGCCCTCGAGGCCAGCGTTTACAGCGATCTGCTTCAGCGGTGCTTCGACAGCGTAGCGAACGATCTTCGCACCGGTTGCCTCGTCACCTTCGAGCTTCAGGTTGTCGAATGCCTTGTCAGCAGCCTGGAGAAGTGCAACGCCACCACCGGCGACGATGCCCTCTTCAATAGCAGCCTTCGCGTTCAACACGGCGTCTTCGATGCGCTGCTTGCGCTCCTTGAGCTCAACCTCAGTTGCCGCACCCGACTTGATGATGGCCACGCCACCTGCGAGCTTGGCGAGACGCTCCTGGAGCTTCTCACGGTCGTAGTCCGAGGTGGAGTTCTCGATCTGTGCCTTGATGACGGAAACGCGACCAGCGATGTCGTCCTTCGTGCCCGCACCGTCAACGATCGTGGTCGCGTCCTTGCTCATGACGACCTTGCGTGCCTGACCCAGCATCGAAATGTCTGCGTTTTCAAGCTTGAGGCCAACGGTCTCCGAGATGACCTGGCCACCGGTCAAGACGGCCATATCCTGGAGCATTTCCTTACGGCGATCGCCGAAGCCCGGAGCCTTCACGGCAGCCGACTTGAAGATGCCGCGGATCTTGTTGACGACGAGCGTTGCAAGGGCCTCGCCCTCAATGTCTTCAGCAATGATGACGAGTGGCTTACCGGTCTGCATGACCTTCTCCAGCAACGGCAGGAGATCCTTCATACCCGAGATCTTTGACTCGACGAGGAGGATGTAAGCATCCTCGAGCTCAACTTCCTGGCGCTCGGCGTCAGTCACAAAGTACGGGGAGAGGTAGCCCTTATCGAAGGACATGCCTTCGGTGAGCTCGAGTTCGGTGCCGAAGGTGTTGGACTCTTCAACGGTCACAACGCCTTCCTTGCCAACCTTGTCGAGTGCCTCAGCAATAAGCTCGCCAATTTCGTTATCGCCGGCCGAGATCCCTGCGGTGGAGGCGATTTCCTCGGTCGTCTCAATTTCTTTGGCGTCTTCGAGCAGCTGCTTGACGACGGCACTAACAGCTAAGTCGATGCCACGGCGAAGCGCGATCGGGTTTGCTCCCGCAACGACGTTGCGCAGGCCTTCCTTCACGAGTGCCTGTGCAAGGACGGTAGCGGTGGTCGTGCCGTCACCTGCGACGTCATCGGTCTTCTTCGCAACTTCCTTGACCAGCTCAGTACCGATCGTCTCGAAGGGTTCCTCGAGCTCGATCTCTTTGGCGATCGAGACGCCGTCGTTTGTAATCGACGGTGCACCCCATGCCTTGTCCAAGACGACGTTTCGGCCCTTGGGGCCAAGCGTCACCTTGACGGTGTTGGCGAGAATATCGAGGCCCCGCTCCATCCCGCGGCGCGCTTCTTCATTAAAATGAATGATTTTTGCCATGTGTATCTAATTCCTCCACGAAAGTGGTTTCACAGCCGATGCCCGCGACGGACGGTGTGTTCCTGACCGTTCATGTCACGGCCAATCGCACGCCTCATCAACTGCACAATTATCACTCTCACTTCGAGAGTGCCACTAAAGATTCTGGCACTCGAACCCGGAGAGTGCAAATTTGCACCCCGGTTTGAAAGGGAGGATTCAGCCACGGGCAAAAGGTTGAGCGAGGTCCAATCAACTTTGGCTTGCAGGCATCCGTGCCGATGGCGCGGAACCGATACTGGATTACCGCATCACGGCAACGATAACCGCCTGATAGGCACGGGCCATCTCCGCGTCTTCGACGATATTAGCCACGCCTAGTGCCTCGGCCGCCAGTTTCGCGGTGCCCTCATATTCGGGCGATGAGTAGTAGATGGTCGACTCGGCAGGTTCTGCCCCACCTCGGTAGTCAGCAACGATCACGTTGCCAAATCCCTGATCCTGCAAGACCGCCTGATTTTCGCCAGCGAATCCGGCTGTGCCCCGGCCGTTGAGGACGAGAATTTGGTGGTTCATATCAGCGTCGGCCACAGGTTCGCCGGTGTCAGAATCATCCGTCAGAGGGTCCTCAGTGGACTCCACGGAGTCCTCACCCGTCGCATCGTCCTCGCCGGCTTCGGTTGCTTCAGCGTCGGTACCCTCGCCATCGGGCTCTTCCGCACCGTCGGCGGGAGCCGAGGTGGTCTCCTCGGCCGCCGGAGAATCGCCGCCAGACATCGCGTTGCCAATCAAAATACCCGCAATTGGCGCAACGATAAGCACAGCGAGCAAGGCAAGAAGCCACGGTCGAGCGTTCGTTGGACGCCTATGCGCGCCCATTGTTGTACGCTCGGCAGCCAGCCGGTCGAATTCGTCTTCAGGATAATTTTCAGCCACGGCCCTAGCCTACCGCGAATAGCGCGGAGTGCGAGATTCCACGCCGTTATTGTACGGTCCCCCGGCGCTCGTCGAGGCGTTCATCGCGCAACCGGCGTAGCCGGTCCACAAGCGGCGGATCTGCGCGCCACAGCGCCTCCGAATCCAACAGGTGGGTCAGTAGGAGATGGTATTTTAGCGGACTCATCTCCATGACCTTGCGAATCGCCTGATCGCGGGTCTTTCCGTGGCGCCACCACGTCCGTTCAAACTCGAGAACCAACATCTCGAACTCGCTCAATTCGCTCCCTTTTAATTCTTCGACATCCTCACTATCTGCCATGACTCAATCCTAGGGGCCACTTCCGACGAAATCTGCGCCGCCGCGTCGTCGTCATTAATCCTCGGCTCTAGGCGCAAACCGAGCGCGTGAGTTACCGTGGCTTCATGAATAACTTGCACCACATCATCGATCCCGAATGGGCCGAGGCACTCGAGCCAGTGGCGGGCGACATCGCCACCATGGGCCAATTCCTGCGCGCTGAAAACGACGCCGGCCGCGGCTACCTACCCGCGGGCGCGAACGTGTTGCGAGCATTCACCTACCCGTTATCGAACGTGCGCGTGCTCATCGTCGGCCAAGATCCTTATCCGACGCCCGGGCACGCCATTGGCCTATCGTTCGCGGTGGATGCGAATGTGCGCCCACTCCCCCGATCTTTGAACAACATTTATCGCGAACTCAACGACGACCTCGGGATTCCACCCGCCGCCCACGGCGATCTCACCGCGTGGTCGGAGCGTGGCGTCATGCTTCTCAACAGGGTATTGACCGTGGAACATGGCCAGCCAGCATCACACCGCGGCAAAGGTTGGGAGAAAATTACCGACCACGCCATCCGCGTGCTCGCCCGCCGCGAACAGCCGCTCGTGGGTATCCTGTGGGGCCGAATGGCACAGGAACTTAAACCGCTACTTGGCAAGGCCCCCGTCATCATGTCGGCACACCCGTCACCGCTATCGGCAAGCCGCGGTTTCTTCGGCTCCAAACCGTTTTCACGCACAAACGCACTGCTGAGCGAACTCGGCGCAGAGCCGATCGACTGGGTGATTTAGCCGCCCATCTCTTGCACGCCAGCTACCCAGTCACCTTGCGTTCACCTTCTCGCCGTACATTTGCGCGTATTCGTACCACGAGGGGACGCCATGCCACGCGATCAGGACCCGAGCGACGTTGCTGACGAAAATTCTTCAGCCGACGATCCGACGCCGCACACCACGCCATCACGTAGCTCGGTAGGCGAGGTCGCCCGAGAGTTCTCTCGCCTCCGTGTCACATCATTTGGCGGCCTGGTTGCTCATCTTGGATACTTCCGCACCGCATTCGTGGAGCGCCTGCGCTGGCTCTCGGACCGCGCGTATGCCGATCTTGTGGCGCTATGCCAATTCTTACCAGGGCCAGCATCAAGCCAGGTGGGCATGGCCGTTGGACTGTCTCGTGCGGGCTATCGCGGAATGGCCGTCGCGTGGGCGGGGTTCACGCTCCCCTCGGTCATCGCGCTCGTCCTGTTCGCCTACGCGGTTGATTCTCTTGGCGACATCTCGAGCTCGGGCTGGATCGCGGGGCTCAAAGCCGTGGCTGTCGCCGTGGTCGCTCACGCCCTACTCGGGATGGTAAAAAATCTTGCCGCGGACCGCGAGCGCGCCACCATCGCCGCAGGTGCGATGATCTTCGCCCTACTCGTGCCCGGCTCGTTCGGTCAGGTCGGCGCAATCCTTGCCGCGGGCGCGATCGGCGTTGTGTGGTTGCGCGCCACAAGCGCCGACCCCGATGCACATCTCCCCCTCCCCGTCCGGCCCTCCGTGGGGATTGTGAGCCTCGTTTTATTCTTCGGACTTCTCGTCGGGCTGCCCATGCTCGTGACACTGACAAGCAACGATGGGCTGCGGCTCTTTGATGTGTTTTACCGTTCCGGCGCTCTCGTGTTTGGGGGCGGGCACGTAGTGTTGCCGCTCTTGCAGGCGGAGATGGTCGAAACAGGCATGATTGGAATGGAAGAATTCCTCGCCGGTTACGGAGCAGCGCAAGCCGTGCCCGGACCCCTCTTCACCTTTGCCGGCTACCTCGGCACACTCAACACCACCGGACCGGATGGGATCCTCGGCGCAACGATCGCCACATTCGGAATCTTCCTGCCTGCCACGCTCCTCGTGCTGGGCGTAGCACCCTTTTGGAATCGCGTCCGCCACATTCCCACGATCCGCCGCGCGCTCCTCGGTATCAACGCGGGAGTGGTGGGCATCCTCGCCGCCGCGCTCTACGACCCGGTCTTTACCAGTGGCATCACCGGCCCAATCGCGATGGCGATTGCGGCAGCCACGTTCGTTGCACTCCAGTCGTGGAAGATTGCGCCCTGGATCGTCGTCGTTCTCGGCGCGCTCGCCGGATGGGCATTCCTGTAAACCTAGCGCCAACCGGGCATGAAAAGAGCCCCCTGTCAGACTCGAACTGACGACCTTCGCTTTACAAGAGCGGTGCTCTACCAACTGAGCTAAGGAGGCGCGCCCCTCGCGGCGAAGCCACTGGGACGTTTCATAGTTTGCCAGATTTAGGCGTCGTTAGCCAAAAGTGAGCAATCAACGCCACGCCCGGCGCCCATCTGACGTCAAATATCGCCGTGATTCCTGCAAAAAACAGGGATGGCTCCGACTGAATCGGAGCCATCCCTGTGGTGCGCGACGACGGTTCGTGTGCGAGTCGTCAGCTAGTTTGCCGGTGCGCCCGCCTCGATTGCAGCGGTAATGACTGCACCAACATCACCCGTCTCGAGCCACGTCTGGTTTTCCTCGCCATTAACCTCGAGGGTTGGAGTTGCTGTGTAACCCTTATCGCGGAACGACGAGGTGGCATCATTGGCCACATCCTTCCACCCGTTCGACGCAATCGACGCCGGCAGATCAGCAACAACATCCTCGGCCACACCCGCCGACGCCGCGATGTCCGCGATCTCGTTTTCGGTTGGCGCCTTGCCACCCTGCAACACAACATCGTTCGTCTTAGTGAAGAGTGCTTCGTTGAATGCGAGCGCCTGCTCGGGCGCGTAGGTGGCCACATAGAACATGGCGGCGGTCATGTTACTGGAGACCTGATTGTTGAGAGTTGCCACCGGGTAGAGGCGTAGCCCCATCTCACCCGAGGAGATCAGTTGGCTGTAGGTAGCCCCATACGCGTTCTCAAGACTGATGCATCCGGAACAGGTGTAATCGGAGTAGACCGCCAGCACCCCGGCATCCGCAACCGGCGTACCGGCGGCGCCGTTCCCGTCAATATCGATACCGTAGTCGTCCGTGACGTTTGCAAGCTCGGCCGAACGGACCTCGCCGTCGAAATTTCCCTCCGCATCGTCACCGTTGCCCAAAATCTGCATCGCAGCAAAAATGATGAGTGCAAGCGCAGCAATACCGCCAATGATCACGAGTACCCTATTGCGCTTTTTGCGCTTTTCTTCCTGTTCGCGCAGGATGCGCGCCTTTTCTCGCGCGATTTCGCGCTTTTCCCTCTTCGTAGGATTGTGCGACTGCCTGTTATTTGCCATGTCGAATTCCTCTGTTTGTGTGACTGCCAAAAATTCAACCACAGTCAGCTGCTTTTATCCACGGGCGTCTGCTCGGTTTGGATCCGCCTCATCTTGTTGAAACTAAAATTACCTCAATACCCGATTGGCTGACGACTATGACCGCAGCCATCGCCACGACCACCAAGATCGCGAGCCAAAACAGCCGGTAGCCGGCAGTTGGGCCAATCCCTTCCATCAACAGACGCGCACCTGCACGGCCATTGCTGTTCGAGCTCATGAACCACGCCACAACCATGCCGACCGTCAACCCAAGCGGCTCGTAAAGCGCCGGCTGTGCCAGGTTGAACGCCTCGAGACCTGCGATAGTGAGCCAACCGGCCCCAACACCCACGGCGAGCGAGAGCGCACTCCGAAGGACCGCTCCAATGATCGTCAGGGGGAGGCGAAGTAGGGTTCCCCCAACGTCGCCCTTATACGGGCCACCCCGTGCAACTCGGCGATCCTTGAGGTCCCGGTCCGTGCCACCGATGATCGACACGAGCACGACGAGGCCTGCAAACACGATCGCGGCAGGTGCCGGCCACGCAAGCGAAAAAATTGCGATGATGATGGCCGTCAGGAGCACGTGCATGCGCGCCTTGCGGGGCGAGCGGAACCAGTCTGGCAAGCGCTGCGCAAACGCAGGATCGAACGGTGCCATCGGCTGGCTCTGTGGCCCTGGCTGATACGCCTGCCCCTGGTGACCGACGGGGAGGAGCTCACGTGTGTGGGGGTCAAAATTCTGCGGTTCATCGACCACGGGGCGATCGAAGACCGACGTACGCGCGGGGCCGGAATCCGACGGGTCCGATGTGGTGGGGGCGTTCGGATCGTGGGCCGCCGGAATGCGCTGAGCGCTCGGTGGATCATAGGATTCGGCACCCTGCCCGTACGGCTGGGTATACCCGCGCTCGTCGTGGGCGCGGTGCTCATTACGGGCGCGGTGCTCATCGGCCGGTCCCCGATCCGTATGTATCCGCGTTCTATCAACGCCGAAGGGCGCTGTGGCGAGCCCGGTATCAAGGTCGATGGCCTCGGTCGCTCCCGGGTCATCCGGTTCGGAGTCTGCCCAGTAGTGGTCATCGAGATCATCTTCGAGGGTGTCCTGCCCGACCTCAGACGTCGGGGCGTCGAATATTGACCCGCTGCTCATTGACGCACCGGACACCGGCGCTCCGCTACCGTCCACCGAATTTCCCGTGACTATTGGGCCAGCCACCGTTGCTGCACAGCCCGCGCCAGTAGCACCACCAGCATCCGGCCAGCTGGACCCGCCGGGCGCCGGAGCGGCACGGG
>JAAYGH010000285.1 GCA_012727825.1 Trueperella sp. | reverse complement strand
GGATACGGTGGCGATACTGCCGCAGTCGTCTTTTCCCAGACAGCCGAATTTGCGATGCGCCAACAGAAGATCCCGCCGTCGACTGACGAGCTCGTGCGGTTACCGTGGACTGAAACCGAACTTGACGAGGGGATTTCCGATGCGTCCTAACACCACACATGAGGTCACGCTAAGTCGAATTGCAGATGACCTCGGGCTTCCGGCCCCGTTGGACGTCGCGGTGAGTGGGGTCAGCGCGGACAATCGATTGATTCATCCCGGCGATCTTTTCGTGGCTAGCCGCGGCGAGACGGTTCACGCAGCGAAGTTTGCGCGGTCGGCTATCGATGCGGGTGCAGTGGGTGTACTGACCGACGCCGAGGGAGCAGACATCATCGGCGAGGTGGACGTCCCCAAACTCGTGGTGAAGGATCCGGCGGGTATTGCTGGCAAGGTGGCATCTATCGTCTACGGAAACCCGTCGGCAGCTCTCACGACCTTCGGGATTACCGGAACCAATGGCAAGACCTCCACTGCCTTCATGATCGACCTCCTGCTTCGGCAACTTGGTCGGATGACTGGGCTCATTGGCACGGTGAGTGTGAAGATTGGCGACGACGTCGTTCCCTCGGCCCTGACCACGCCGCAACCCGTTGATTTGCAGGCAATGTTGGCAACGCTCGTGGAACGTGGCGGAAGTGATCTCATCGTCGAGGTGTCGTCGCATGCGCTCGAACAAAAGAGAACGGATCCGGTGCGATTCGACGTCGTTGGATTTACGAACTTGACGCAAGATCATCTGGATTACCACGGCACCATCGAGGAGTACTTCAACGCCAAAGCAATCTTGTTTGATACCGAGCATTCTGTCCGGGGTGTTGTGACAGTCGACGACGATGCCGGCCAACGGCTTTACGACCAGGCTAACGCGGAGCGCCCAGGCGCGATCGTGTCACTGTCGCTGACCGGGAAGGATGCCGATTGGTCGGTGACGAGCGACGGGCAGAAGTTCACTTTGGAGGGGCCCGGTGGAATTCTGACCTCCCATACCGATCTGCCAGGGGCGTTCAATGTTGCAAACGCGGCTCTTGCGCTCGTCATGGTGATCGAGTCAGGCGTCAATCTCGCCACACTCGGCGAGGCCATCGCGCAGGTCGGCGTGTCTCCAGTCATTCCTGGGCGGATGGAAGTTGTGGGGTCCAGGCCGTACACCGTGGTCGACTTCGCGCATAACACTGACGCACTTGAAAAGGCCATGCTCGCGTTGAAAGACCGCGGATTCCGCAGGCTCATCGTCGTCACCGGTTCGGCTGGTGATCGTGATCGTGGCAAACGACCGATGATGGCGGCCGTCGTCGCCGAGCACGCAGACCACCTCGTTGTCACCGATGACGACCCGCATTCTGAAGATCCAGCACAGATCCGCCGCGAGGTCATCGCGGGCATTGCCGAGGGCTTCTCATGGGAGGAGATCGGGGACCGCGAGCAAGCAATTCGCTCGGCAATCCGTGACGCACATGACGACGATGTTGTACTCATCGCGGGCCGTGGACATGAGACAATTCAGGACGTTGCAGGCGACGCCATCGAGATCGATGATCGCGTGGTAGCACGGGACGCGTTGGCTCATCGAATGGCGGAAAACTCATGATTCCCATAACTCTTTCTCAGGCTGTTGTTGACGCAGGGGGAACGCTTGCTGACCCCGCCGACCTGATGGTCACCGGTGTGGTGTCAGATACCCGCCAGATTGGTGATGGCGACCTGTTTGTTGCCATCGCGGGTGATCGCGTGGATGGAGCAACCCTGGCAGGCGCTGCGATCAAGGCGGGCGCTGCGGGTATCCTGACAGCCGATCCGGACATCGCGGTAGATTCCGGCGCGCCGAGGAACCGCATTATTACCGTGGATGATCCACTGATCGCGCTCGGTTCACTTGCTCGTGAATCCTTGCGCCGGGCACGTGCGGCGAATCCGTCACTCAAGGTCGTCGCCGTGACGGGGTCCGTCGGAAAAACGACGACGAAAGACCTTCTTGCATCGTTGCTCGCTATCCGCGGGCCAATTATCGCGCCGCCAGGATCGTTCAACAATGAACTTGGACTGCCGTTGACAGTTCTGCGCGCCGGTGCGGACACCGCCACCCTCGTTCTTGAAATGGGTGCGGATCGTATTGGCAACATCACTTACTTAACCTCGATTGCGCCGCCAGACGTCTCTGTTGTACTCGCGGTCGCGCGTGCGCACCTGGGCGAATTTGGTGGAATTGCCAATGTCGCGAAGGCAAAATCTGAGCTGGTCACAGGCACGAAGCCAGACGGCGTCGTCATTCTTAATGGCAATGACGAGCGTGTACGCCCGATGGCGGATCTCACCGAAGCCAACGTCTTCTTCTTCGGGGCGCAAGGACTTCCCGGTC
>JAAYGH010000284.1 GCA_012727825.1 Trueperella sp. | reverse complement strand
GTGGGTGCGGATTCCCAGCGGAATTTGCAATGGCCAGCCGGGGTGAACACGCTATTCACTGGTCGGCCATCGCCAGCACATACACGAGTTATTCACTGAACACGGAGGCAGACATGTCACACCGTGCCACGACTCGGACGCACCTGGCTACGACTCCTCGGACAGTAATGGCATCATTCGCTCGGGAGACTTCGCGTTCTACCGAGTCGCGCTCAGCGCCAACGAGGCAGATGTCACCGAGCCGATCACGATTGAGATCGACCTGCCCAAGGGCACGCGCCTCGAATCGCCGACCTGGCTGGCGAACCCGTCGGGTGTGCCTCAGCTCCCGGCACCTGGTGCTACGTGGGTGGATACCCGGTGAGGGTGTCAATTCCTGACGGCGGCCGCGGCGGAATCCCGATGGACAATGGAACCTTCTCGTTCGACATCCTGACTGACCCAGCAACGATCTGGGGCGCAGACGCAATGGCAGCCGCCGAAGCGGCAGGCGTCGAGCTCCCCGGTGGCTACCTGAACACGACCAACGACAGCCCACACGGATACGAAAGCTCCCTCTCGTCGCTGACTGCTCCTAGCACTTCATTCAAGTATGGCAGTACTCACCGACAACTGCAGGAACCTTCGCGGGGAGGACCCTCTCGTCAGTAGCGGAAGCGAGCCTAGAGGATGACGAAGTCGTCACCATCCGCAAGCTAGACGAGCCTGTGTTCCTCAGTGATGCGCCGGGATCAAGCGCCCGAAATCATATAGCGCAACGGTTCGGGCTTGCCAATCCAGGAGGTGGGATCGGGGAGGGCGTCATCGAGCAAATGGTTGAAGCGTTGTTGACAAACAGCTTGCTTCGTCGATTGCCACTTACTCAGTTGCCAGCACCGATCCCACCCGCGTCCAAGTAACACTAGGTGGGTGCACAACCTGCCCAAGTCGGTGCATATCCCATTGGTTCGGCTACTTTTCGATCACCATCATTAGACAGGAGCGCCGATCGTAACTGAGGTTCAAGCGTGTTCCTCGCCTATGGTGCTCTTAGCATGGTAACGGGGTTTCGATTGGCCGCCCAAAGGGAAGCGGGGGCGGCTGGGTCAGCACATCAGGCGATGCCACCGAGCATGTGGCCGCTGGCGATAGCGAAAGCAGTAATAGCAAGATTTACAATAGCGATCACAATATTTGCAACTGTGAGATATCCACCCCAGACGTCATTGGTTCGCTTCAATTTGGCTACGAGGACACCACTAATAAGTGCCGAAAGGAATGGAACAAAAAGAGCTAACACTCCAGATACAACCGTTGCACCAATAGCAAAATTGTGGTTCACAGAAGCACCTCGCCTAGTTGTAGACATATTATTCACCAACCCACCTAGTCCATGCGCTACCACTCGGGTAGGCCGTCATGTCGCCCTTAAGGACGAGCATCTGCCACGACACCCCCTGAAGCGGACCGAGGTTGTACGAGAAACGAGCATTCATCCTCGCCGAAGTGCCGCCCGATGAAACCCAAGCGGACTTTTGAAGCAGCGAAGTCTTAACCAATGGATTCCAGTTCCGCGAAGTATAGGCGTTTGAGTAATTAATCTTCGAAATTTTACCACTCCGGACTTGGTATCCAAGTTCCATCTTGAACTCAATTACCTTGACATCGAAGATTTTCACCCAGCGTGTAGACCAGACGTTCTTATCCACAGTTGTTGCGTTCGTACTGTACATCGGGTCACGGATAAGCTTTTCACTCGCCGGAACTGGACCAATTCCGGCGAGTGAGTTCTTCGGCATTTCGAAGCGTGTGAGCCCGGTAGTCACTCCAGGCAGATCTGCCGCATTCTCGGTGTAAAGGGTTGGGTCTTGAAGCGCTCTCACGAACAGTTCCTGCTGCTGGCTGGTAAGGGCGTCAAATTGAATCAGCGTTTCAGGAGAATTCTGGCTGAGGTAGGCCTCATATTCTTCGACTGTCAAAGTATCCGGTGGCACCGTAGCGTCAGAC
>JAAYGH010000283.1 GCA_012727825.1 Trueperella sp. | reverse complement strand
TCTTCGATGCGGGCTTGCCGTAACCACTTATCGAGGGTGCCGACATGGATACCGAAGTCCTTCGCGATTTGCGCGAGCGTGACTTCTGGGTCACGGTTCAACGCGACGCGTACGACGTCGTCTCGGAACTCCTCGGGATATTTTGCGGGCATAATGATCATCCTTCCAGGCCAGCCAAAAGCTAGCCAGTTCGAATGTCACCTAAACATGCAGCAGGCCCAAGTGGGCATCTCTCTGGGAGCGTGTATCTCTCTAAGAGTCGATATCTCTCTAGGAGGAATTCAAATTGGTCACAAAGTTCGTTGAAAATTGAACTCGTGGTCTAGCCTGATCAAGTGCAGACATTTCTGACGTCTAAAAAGGCGATCCCATTACGTATTCTTCTCCTTCTCTTCTGGCTTGCGATGCTCGGCTTCGGCGGCATGGCGCAGGGCCAGATCTCGAACGTCACGGAAAATGATCAGGCGTTCTTCCTCCCCGAATCCGCGGAATCTACGCTAGCCAGTCAGGCTGCGTCGGACTTCAAGGAGTCTAGCGAGCTACCAATGCTGATCGCCGTCGTTAAACCCGACGATTCCGCATTCTCTGAGGCCGAACTGGCCGAGCTTGCAGCCGTCGGCGAAGCCCTCCCCGGCGTCGAACTGTCGGGTGGCGGGAACCTCCAAGACGTCATAAGCTCACCGTTCGTCCCGGCCATTCCGAACGAGGATCTCACCGGAGTCCTGTTACCGGTTAGCCTCGACGCGGCCGCCGTCAACACGGCCGACGACGAGGGCCAGCGCCTCGTGAATTCGCTCATTGTAGACGTCCGCGAGTTCATCGCTGCGGACTTCGGCGACATCGACGCAGACTTCTACGTGTCCGGCCCCGCGGCTCTCGTAGCCGACCTCGGCGGAGCTTTCGCAGGTATCGACCTCACACTTTTGCTCGTGGCGGTCGTTCTCGTCTTCGTCATCCTGATCGCCGTTTACCGCTCGCTTTACCTCCCGGTTGCCGTCCTCACCACGGCTATCGCGGCGTTAACTGCGGCGGTCCTCGTCGTGTACAACCTCGCGCTCAACGACGTCTTCGACCTTAACGGCCAGACGCAGGGCATCCTGTCGATCCTCGTGATCGGCGCAACCACGGACTACTCGCTCCTCGTCGTCTCGCGGTACCGCGATGAACTCAAGGAAGAAGGCACGCCGATCGAGGCGCTCGCACGCTCAGTCAAGGGTGTGTGGGAGCCGATCCTTGCCTCGGGCGGAACGGTCATCGCTGGTCTTCTCGCGCTCCTCCTCTCGGATCTCTCGTCCACTGCGTCGCTTGGTCCGATTGCGGCGATCGGCGTCGCTTTCTCGATGTTGGCTGCGCTGACACTCCTGCCTGGTTTGCTCATGATCTTTGGCAATAGGTTCGCACGCACAGTGTTCTGGCCTGCGAAACTCCCCGAAAAGTCCACGGATCCAGACCGCATCGAGGGCCACGGCATCTGGTCTAAGTGGGCTCGCATCGTCGGAAAGCACGATCGCAAGGTGTGGGTGGGCTCGCTCATTGTGCTCGTTGCTCTCGCCGCATTCGCACCCACGTTCAAGGCCGAAGGCACGTCGCAAACCGACCAGTTCGTCGATGCGCCAGACTCCGTCATTGGGTTCGACATCCTCGGCGACAAGTTTGATGCTGGCTCGGTTGAGCCCATCGAAGTCATTATTTCCAACGACGCCGTCGGCGCGGCCATCGAACAGATTTCGGCACTCGAGGGGGTCGAGTCGGTAACGCCGACTGTTGACCCAGAATCGATGCCAGAAGGTGGCGCTCCTGGTTCCGACCAAGACATGCCAGCGGGGATGCCATCTGGGGAACAGGAAGGTGAACTGCTCGTCGTCGACGACCGCGTTCTCCTCTCGGTTGCTACCACGATGCCCGCGGGCGATACGGAGGCAGGCGAGGTTGTGAAGCAAATTCGTGACCTCGTCCAAGAGCTTGATTCCGATGCGCTCGTTGGCGGAGTGTCGGCGCAGAACGTCGACACTCAGCAGGCAGCGCGCGCGGACCTGTTCAAGATCGTTCCGGTCGTGCTGATCATCATCACGATCATGCTGATGGTTTTGCTGCGAGCGGTCGTTGCGCCTCTGCTACTGATTGGCGCAAACATCCTGTCGTTCGCATCCGCGATTGGTATTTCGGCGATCCTCTTCAATTGGGTTCTGGACTACCCGGGCACGGATGCCACAGTTCCTCTCTACGGATTTGTCTTCCTCGTGGCGCTGGGAATCGATTACACCATCTTCCTCATGGCACGAGTACGTGAAGAGACGGACAAGGTCGGCACCCGCAAGGGGCTTCTGCGCGGCCTCGCGGTTACGGGCGGCGTCATCACGTCGGCCGGAATCGTCCTCGCAGCGACGTTCGCGGCGCTCGCGGTCATCCCGCTCCTGTTCATGGTTCAGCTCGCGATCATCGTTCCGCTTGGACTGCTCATCGACACGTTCATCGTTCGCACCGCGCTCATCGCGGGCCTCGTCCACGACATTGGCGATCCGGTCTGGTGGCCGCGCAAGATCGAACGTAAGACTGAGGTGTCGAGCCAGATCAACGACGACGATCGCGCGGTCATGCACGACGGCACGGCAAACCCGAAGGCCACGATCGAGATCTCGAAGGAGTCCTCCGCAATGCGTGGGCAACTGGCTGAGGATCTCGGTGGCAAAATCGAGTAGTAATCGGGACTTAGGATAGTGTCGCGCGCTATGCGCCTCGCCATAGGTTGAGTACATGGTACGCACCAATCACGACGGGAATCAGGATCGTTCGACGGTCCTGATTCCCGTCATTTCTATCGCCGTCCTGGCCCTTGCCCTCATTGGCTGGCGAGTATTCGCGTCTGATGAATCGTCCGACGACCCGGCGCCCACGCCCTCGTCCACCGCGAGCGCCACCGCCGAATCGTCTGCACCCGACACCATCCCGTCGGTTGAGGCGATCAAGAACGCTCCACTAGCGGCGCCTGCCTCGTGCGCGAGCTTGCATAGTGAGGTATTCGCTGAAACGCACGGGGATACGATGAATGTCGCGTTCGCCGATGGCCAGTCTCAGCGCACCGACGTGTTCGAGCCGGGCGTCATGGAAATCGTCTCCGTTAGCGATACGACGATCGTCAGCGATACGGCTACTGGCAGTGATACAGCCACTGGCGGCGAGCCCGTCATCGGCGTCGTGATTCGTTGCAACGGCCCCTACGGGCCAGTGGACTCATTCGTCATCTATGACGCGAATCTTCACTACCAGCACGCGCTGGAGCCGTTTTGGGATGAAGATTTTGACGTGCTCGGCGGCGCCAATCCGCAGTTCTTTTCGATGAACGACGCCGTCATCTCCGGTTCCGACATCACGTTTGTTGCGCGCGGGTTGGTTCCAGCGGAGCAACCGGAGGTTGGAGGAGTGGGCGAAGCGAATGCGCACTACACCTACGACCCCGCGAATACGGCGGAGCCGTTTCAGCGGGTTGTGTTCGACATCTTCTACTCTGATGAGGCTCAAGCTGCGATCGACGAAGCAGCCAGGGTGCAGGCTAGTAGGGGTGGCGTGCCCGCCGTTGTGCCAGATAGGGCCACGGAGGCCGTTGCCGCGCTCATCGCCGCCACCCCTGTCGACCTCAGCGGGTTTAACGTGCTATTTAGCGCACACTTTACGTCGCCGAGTACAAATTGGACCTGCACCATGGCGGCATCCCACGTCACATGCACCGCTACCGGCGCAGCCCCTATCCCTACGGGTGAAGCGGACGTGGCGGGTGAGGGGGAGCCAAACTCCGTCATTATCGGACGAGATGGCCCTGGCTTCCTAATCTCCGTCGCCGATGCTGACCTCCCCGACGCGCCGGAGGTTTTGGCTTATGGCGAGCGGATCGACCGTGGGATGTTCGCCTGCACCGTGGATGAGACCCTCGGAGTCATTTGCGCGCTGACACCGGACTACTCGCATGGATTCCAGGTTGCCAGCACGAAACTCACCGTCTGGTAGAGCTTCTTAGTGCGTGAGTGTGAACGCGTGAGTGTGAACGCATGAGTGGAGGGCCAGATCCAACGGACCTGGCCCTCAC
>JAAYGH010000282.1 GCA_012727825.1 Trueperella sp. | reverse complement strand
TGGCGAGCCCATTCTGCCAGTGAATAACTTATAGAAGGAGTTCTTGTGGCAAACATTGAAGCCGTACATGCACGTGAGATTCTTGATTCGCGTGGAAACCCCACCGTCGAGGTTGAGGTTCTTCTGGACGATGGCCACTTCGGCCGTGCCGGAGTCCCGTCGGGTGCATCCACCGGTGCGTTCGAGGCAGTTGAATTGCGTGACGGCGACGACTCGCGTTACCTCGGCAAGGGCGTTGCGAACGCTGTTGCCAACGTGATCGAGGAAATGGAAGAGGAAATCATCGGTCTCGATGCTTCCGAACAGCGTTTCATCGATACGGTCTTGCGCGACCTGGATGGAACCGACAACAAGGGCAAGCTTGGTGCGAACGCCATCCTCGGTGTCTCGCTCGCGATTGCAAAGGCCTCGGCAGAGTCTGCAGGCCTGTCGCTGTTTGGCTACCTCGGTGGTCCGAACGCTCACATCCTCCCAGTCCCAATGATGAACATTCTCAACGGTGGCGAGCACGCAGATACCGACGTGGACATCCAGGAGTTCATGATCGCCCCGATCGGTGCTCCGACGTTCAAGGAAGCGCTCCGCATGGGTGCAGAGGTCTACCACGCACTGAAGGCAGTCCTTCAGGAGCGAGGCCTAGCAACCGGCCTCGGCGATGAGGGCGGCTTCGCCCCGAATCTCGAGACGAACGTTGCGGCACTTGACCTCATCGTGGATGCCATCGAGAAGGCTGGCTACGTGCCGGGTGCCGATGTTGCGCTCGCTCTCGACGTCGCAGCGACCGAGTTCTTTAAAGACGGTGCCTACCAGTTCGAAGGCGGCCAAAAGTCGGGCGAGGAAATGATCGCCTACTACGAGATGCTCGTTGCCAAGTACCCGATCGTCTCGATCGAAGATCCGCTCTCGGAAGACGAGTGGGATTCATGGGTCGATATGACCAAGCGCCTTGGCGACAAGGTCCAGATCGTTGGCGACGACCTCTTCGTGACCAACCCAGAGCGCCTCAAGAAGGGCATTGAGATGGGCGCGGCGAACTCGCTGCTCGTCAAGGTCAATCAGATTGGCACGCTCACGGAGACCCTCGAGGCTGTCGAGCTTGCACACCGCAATGGCTACACGTCGATGACGTCGCACCGCTCGGGCGAGACTGAAGACACCACGATTGCCGACCTCGCAGTTGCCACTAACTCCGGCCAGATCAAGACCGGCGCACCGGCACGCGGCGAGCGCGTCAACAAGTACAATCAGCTCCTGCGCATCGAGGAAGAGCTCGACGACGCAGCGGTCTACGCAGGCGCAACCGCGTTCCCGCGTTTCAAGGCCTAAGGCTAAAGCGCGTGGTTGCCCGCGTCCAGATTGACGGGGCCAACTAGCTCAAAGGGGCCGAAGAACTTCAGGATCTTCGGCCCCTTTGCTGTGCCTTGTGTTGCGCTGGTGTGCCTCGGGTTGCCCGGTGTGCCTGCTTGGTCTTGTGTAGCCGGTAGGGGTTCTGGTTAAACGCGAGGAGAAGTTCCCCTCGCACATGACCAGGACTCCTCGCGTTTGCGTGGCAGAGGCGCGTGAGGTGTGTGGCAGAGCCGTGCGAGGTGCGGGGTGGCTCACCCGTTGCCCTGCCCATGTTTGGGTCCGGGCACCTCTAAGCTGGTAGGCATGAGTTCGCGGCGCCCATCTGGCAAGTCCGGTCCGCAGGGATCGGACTCACGTTCTCGACCTCGCAAAGAATCTGCAGCGTCGGCGGCGAGGCGTAGGGCGGTGAATGGGACGAAGAAGGGCCCTGATAAGCCAACCCCGAGTAAGCCAACCCCGAGTAAATCGACCCCGAGTAAATCGACCCCTCGCGGAGAGTGCGCTCAGCAAACTGGACGTCCGACTGGCAAGCAGCGGACTCCCACGCAACCAGGGAATCAACGTGCGCGCCAAACTCGCCCACCTGCGTCTGAGCGTTTCAACAAGAAGCTCAACATTCGATTCTCCAGTGGTGAGAAGACACGCCAGTTTTCGTTGCGCACACTCGCGGTATTGTTTTTCGCGGTGATCGGCATTGTGCTTGTGGCCAGCCCGCTCAATCAGTATCTTGACCAGCAGCAAGAAAAGCGCGAGCTTCTTCAACAACTCCACGATACGACCGCACGGGTTGAACTTCTCGAACAGGAAATTGCGCGCTGGCAAGACGATGATTTTGTGCGCAGCCAGGCACGCGAACGCCTTGGTTACGTCATGCCCGGCGAGACCCTCTATCTCGTCTCCGACCCTGATGAAGGCACTCCCGAGGAGCTGCTTGCCCAGCGCACGCAAGAGGTCAACGACCGTCGTCGGCAAGCCACGCCCTTCTATGCGACCATGTGGGATTCGGTCGTTATCGCAGGTGGTGTAGGGGAAGTGGAGAATCCATCCAATGTTCCTCTCATCGAACCTACCGACGACGTCGAACCTACCGACGACGAACCGACCAGCGAGACCGTCGAATAATTGCGAGCCGAATAGCCGCCGAGCCGCACTCATCGGCACGTAGAACACTGTTGTGAACGGTAATCGCGGTGAAATTTTAAGTGGAGTCGGGGGTAGGCGGTAGGCTTGAAC
>JAAYGH010000281.1 GCA_012727825.1 Trueperella sp. | reverse complement strand
GGTCGTGGGAGGGCCCCAAGGCCAGCCCCGTGGCCGGCTTCAAGGCTGGTCCCAAGGCCCGATTCATGGCCAGTCTCAAGGCCAGTCTCAAGGCCAGTCTCAAGGCCAGCCCTAGGGGACGGACCATAAGTGTAAATACCCCCGATATAGGGTTCGCCGGCTTCAATTGGGTGCGTCGGGTGGGTGGGAAGGCGCATTAGCGTGCGTCGTTGGTGGGCGGCCAGGTGCATTAGCGTGCGTCATTGGTGAGCACGGCGTAGATACCCCCCTAGGCTCAGTTTAGAAGCACCTTAGAGCCAGCTAGAGGCAGCTTAGAGCCAGCTTATAGCCAGCTTAGGGTCAGCTTAGAGCCAGGGGACAGATAAGTTTCCTTCCCTACAAAGGAAAGCCACTAGGCACCAAGACGATCAAGAATTCGCGTCTGACCGCCGGCGCCAACGCTTGAGGAGATTCGCTCCGCGCCGTTTGGGCCTCTTTTCATGTTCGTATTCGAGGTTCGCGCGCTTGCCGATCAAACTCGCATCGATCCGACCTGCTCCGTCGACCTGCTCTAGGAGACGAGGATCCACGGGTACGCCGCGCTTCAACACTGAGAACTGGCCGTTGGGTTCGAGGATCACCGTGGCGATTTCGTCGTCGTTCCGAACGCCAGCAAGGCGAAGCGCCATCCACAGCTGATCGGTCGAAATGTGTGCGCGGCCGAGCACGTCCTCGAACACCGTGTTACCGGCCATCACGACGATCGGCGGGTTGTTGATGAGTGAATCGCCGCGCGGAGAAAGCTGGAGGAGCGCGAAGATAGCTCGCATAACAAAGAGCGTCACGAGAGCCACAAAGCCGCCGGCAAGCGTCGGAGTGTGCCCGAGTGTCGTCCGCCCGGCGATCGCACCGACAATCACAACGGCCGCCATGTCGTAGGTCGAAAGATTCGCCGAAATGCGCTGTCCTAACGTGCGAAGTAATACCATGAGGAACAGATACATGAGCACCGTGGCTAGAACGATGCTGCCGGCTTGGAGCCAGGTGATGCTGAGCAGGTCAACGAAAGAGAGTTCATTAATCGAGTCCATATCCCTATCATCGCACCGATAATTCCGCCCGGCCCGCCCTTGGCAAAGGAGGAAGATTCGCTCAGAGCCGATGTGGGGATAGGTAGATTACAGGAAACGTGCCCGGTTCTCGCTAAGATGGCAGAACCTATAGGAAGGATCATCATGGGTGGAGTATTGAAAGTACGCGGTGGTCGCCCGCTTAACGGCGAGATTCGCGTGCGAGGGGCAAAGAACCTCGTCTCCAAAGCTATGGTTGCGGCGCTGCTCACGGAGGAGACATCCGTTCTGCGTAACGTGCCGCTGATCAGGGACGTTGATGTCGTCTCGGAACTTCTGCGCCTCCACGGTGCGGAAGTTAATTATGATCAGGATGCCGGCACCGTCACAATTACACCCGGCCAGTTGCATTTGCCTGATCCGGGCAAGGTCGACGCGCTCGCTGGATCATCCCGTATTCCCATTTTGTTCTGCGGTCCACTGCTCCACCAGCTGGGTGAGGCATTCATTCCTGACCTCGGAGGTTGCCATATTGGCGACCGCCCGGTGGATTTTCACCTCAAAGTTCTTGAGGACTTTGGCGCGATCCGCGACGTGCAGGAACTTGGCCTCCATCTCGTGGCGCCGACCGGTCTGAAGGCTCGCAAGGTCAACCTGCCCTACCCATCCGTCGGAGCAACAGAGCAGACGCTCCTTGCCGCCGTGCGCGCGAGGGGAATAACGGAGCTTCGCGGAGCCGCCGTCGAACCTGAGATCACGGATCTCATTGCGATCCTGCAGAAGATGGGCGCGCTCATCACCGTCGACACCGATCGCACGATCCACATTGAGGGCGTCGAGCGGCTGTACGGCTACAACCACACCGCGCTCCCGGATCGCATTGATGCTGGCTCGTGGGCAGCCGCCGCGTTGGCAACGAAGGGCGATATCACCGTTCGAGGCGCAGACCAAGAACCCATGATGAATTTCCTTAACGTCTACCGCAAGGTCGGCGGGCACTTCGAAGTTCTCGACGACGGCATTCGCTTCTGGCACCCCGGTACACCCCTCAAGGGTTTGCCGATTGAAACTGACGTGCATCCGGGCTTCATGACCGATTGGCAGCAACCCATGGTTGTGGCACTCACGCAGGCCGAGGGTGTGTCGATCGTCCATGAAACGGTGTATGAAAACCGTTTTGGATTTACGAAGGCACTCAACCAGATGGGGGCCAAGATTCAGGTTTACCGCGAGTGCCTAGGTTCGAAGCGGTGCCGCTTTGGTCAGGAAAACTTTTACCATTCGGCCGTCATACAGGGGCCTAGCCCGCTTCATGCAGCAGACATCACGGTTCCCGATCTCCGCGGCGGATTCTCACATCTCATTGCGGCCCTCGCTGCCGAGGGGGAGTCCACCGTCTCGGGTATTAACATCATTAACCGCGGCTACGAGCATTTCATGCAAAAGCTCAAGGCACTTGACGCGGACGTGGAAAAGGTCGAGACCGGCTCGTTTCCGAACCTGATCAGCTAACGCACCGTCCATTCACGACTCTAAACGTATGACGCCGGCAACTCTGCCGGCGTCATACTTTTGAGTTGCGCGTGCTCGAATCCTTGCGGGATCTACGGCTCGTCCACATAGATCGTGATCGACAACGGTTCTTCGCTGACCTCGATCGCATAATCCAGATCCGCATCCGCCCCGATAGCTATCGAGTGCATGCCCTCAAAGGGTCCGCTGACGGAGTAGCTGAGGATCAGTCCATCGCCCCCGGATCCTTCCAACAGCTCGAAATCCTCAGTCGGCTCCGGATAACGAACACCGGATACCCACACTTGCAGGGCTCGCTCCGTGCCAAGTTCGATCTCAAACCCGGAACCGTCCTCGTACACCGTGTCGACCCAGCCGTCGGTATACCACTCAAGAGTTCCAGTGCCATCCGAGTCGTATTCAACCGTGATAGATGTTTCGCCGTGGTCAACAGCAACCGCTAGCGCTTGCGCGCTGAGGTCGGGCCAATTTTCGGATTGCGAAGAGGCATTTGCCGGCGTGAACTCAATGTCCGGCACGCTTGAGGTGGGCTCGGACGTCGTCGGTTCTGAGGTTTGTGTCTCGCCCGGATCTTCGGTGGGCTCGGACGTCGTCGCTTCCGAGCTTTGCGCCGAGGTC
>JAAYGH010000280.1 GCA_012727825.1 Trueperella sp. | reverse complement strand
GTTTCGCTGGAAGCCCTCGCGTGTGGCGAGGCAGGGTTGGCCGTGGTGTTGGTGTTGGCGTGTGGCCGTGGCCGAAAAGTCAGGGTGCCCGGTGGGAAAATTCCCACCCGGCACCCTGTGAATTACCGAGCTAGCGGTTCACGAACCAGTTTTAGACGGCCGGTTCGTTCGGGTTTACCACGCCATCCTCGCCCGCTTCAGGATCAAGCAGTTCGTACTTCTTGATAGCCTCTGCGACCTTCGAGCGATCGATCTCGCCACGGTCTGCGAGTGCCTGCAGGGCACGAACAACCATCGACGCTGAATCGATCCGGAAGTGGCGACGTGCAGCAGCGCGGGTGTCCGCGATGCCCCATCCGTTGGCACCGAGCACGTAGTAGTCGGTTGGAACCCATGGGCGGATCGCGTCTTGAACCTGCTTTTCGAAGTCCGATGTGGCAATAATCGGGCCAGCCTCACCCTCGAGCTTCTCGGTCAGGTATGCCTTTCGAGGCTCCTTATCCGGGTTGAGGTAGTTGAACTCGTCGACCTCGAGGCCATTCTTGCGCAGCTCGTGCCATGACGTGACCGACCAGACGCCAGCGGAGACGCCCCAATCTTCACGGAGCATGTCGCGTGCATCGCGTGCCCACGGCACACCAACGCCAGATGCGAAGAGCTGGACGGTGGGGCCATCGCCTTCCGGATGGTCGACGCGATAGATACCCTTGAGGATTCCATCCACATCAACGTTGTCCGGCTCGGCTGGCTGGCTAATTGGCTCGTTGTAGATCGTCATGTAGTACATGACGTTCTGATCGCGACCATCGGAACCATCGCCGTACATGCGGATAATGCCGTCGCGCAAAATGTGGCGCAGTTCATAAGCATAAGCAGGGTCGTACTGAACCATTGCCGGGTTGGTCGAGGCCAGCACGTGACTGTGTCCGTCCATGTGCTGGAGACCTTCGCCGGTCAGCGTGGTACGGCCAGCAGTTGCACCCATGATGAAACCACGGGTGAGCTGATCGCCTGCATGCCAGAACTGATCGCCGGTGCGCTGGAATCCGAACATCGAGTAGAAGATGTAGACCGGTACCATAGGCAGACCATGCGTTGCGTAAGAGGTGCCCACTGCGGTTAGCGCTGCATTGGATCCTGCTTCTGTAATGCCGGTGTGCAGAATCTGGCCCTTCTCCGACTCCTTGTAGTGCAGGAGCAGATCTGAATCAACTGCCGTGTAGTTCTGACCGTGGACGTTGAAGATCTTCGCGGTGGGGAAGATCGAGTCAAGACCGAAGGTGCGAGCCTCATCCGGGATGATTGGCACGATGCGGTAACCAAAGTCCTTGTCACGTATCAGGTCCTTGAGCAGACGAACGAACGCCATCGTCGTCGCTACCTTCTGCTTTCCAGAACCACCCTTGAGGACATCCCAATGCTTCTCGTTCGGCATGGTGATTCCCTGCTCGACAACACGTCGTTCAGGCAGGTAGCCACCGAGCTTGCGACGCTGCTCGTGCATGTACTCGAGTGCAGGATTCTTAGGAGAGGGAGTGAAGTACGGAGCTTCGTACGGATCGTCAAGCTGTTCGTCCGAGATGTCGAGCTCGAGCGTATCTCGCAGGAGCTTCAGATCGTCAGAGTTAAGCTTCTTCATCTGGTGGGTCGAATTACGACCAGCGAAGTTTGATCCGAGGGCGTAGCCCTTAATCGTGTGGGCAATGATGACTGTCGGCTGACCCTTGTGCTCGGTCGCGGCCTTGTAGGCGGCGTAGACCTTACGGTAATCGTGGCCGCCACGCTTGAGGCCCCAAATCTTTTCATCCGACCAGTCTGCAACCATCGCCTTGGTCCGCGGGTCGCGGCCAAAGAAATGCTCGCGCACGTACGCGCCGTCATTCGCTTTGAAAGTTTGGAAATCGCCGTCGACGGTCTCGTTCATGAGGTTGACGAGTGCGCGATCCTTATCTGCCTGAAGCAGTTCGTCCCACTCGCGGCCCCAGACGACCTTGATGACGTTCCAGCCGGCGCCCTTGAACGACGCCTCGAGCTCCTGGATGATCTTGCCGTTACCGCGAACAGGCCCATCGAGGCGCTGCAGATTCGCGTTGATGACGAACGTCAGGTTGTCGAGGTTCTGCCCGGCCGCTAGGTGTAGCACGCCGCGTGATTCGACTTCGTCCATCTCGCCGTCGCCGATGAAGGCCCATACGCGTTGCTGAGACGTGTCCTTCAACTTGCGCTCGTGCAAGTAGCGGTTGAACCACGCCTGGTAAATGGCCGAGATCGGACCAAGGCCGAGCGAAACGGTCGGGAACTCCCAAAAGTCCGGCATTTGGCGCGGGTGTGGATAGGAGGGCAGACCGCGTCCGCCCGAGCGGCGCGATGCCTGCTGGCGGAATGAGTCGAGATCAGCCGAGGATAGGCGGCCTTCAAGGAAGGCGCGTGCGTAATTGCCGGGGGAGGAGTGACCCTGGAAAAGGACCTGGTCGCCTCCGCCGGGTGCGTTCTTGCCACGGAAGAAATGGTTGAAGCCCACCTCGTACAGGGTGGCCTGTGCGGCGTAGGACGAGATGTGACCGCCGACTGAGATATCAGGATCCTGTTGGCGGGTCACCATGACGGCTGCGTTCCAGCGCGTCCAGCGTCGGATTTCCCGCTCAAGGTTCTCGTCGCCTGGGTAGTACGGCTCATCATCGATGCCGATGGTGTTGACGTACGGGGTCACAATGTTCGGCGGAATGGTAATTCCACGACGGCGGGCGTGGTTTTGCATCGCCTGAAGGAGATAGCGGGTGCGCGGAGCGCCTTGGCTATCGATGAGTCCCTCAATCGACTCGATCCATTCCTGCGTTTCTTCCGGATTGATGTCCGGTACTTGGCT
>JAAYGH010000279.1 GCA_012727825.1 Trueperella sp. | reverse complement strand
TATTCCGCTCCATGAGGTTGCTGACCAGCTGGCGCTGGCACTACGCGACGAGGTGGCGGATCTCGAGGCGAACGGCACGGGCGTGATCCAGGTGGACGAACCTGCACTGCGCGAGCTTCTCCCGTTGGATGCGGATAAGAAGGACGCGTACTTGGCGTGGTCGGTGGGCGCATTCCGCTTGGCGACCTCGGGTGTGCGCGAAGAAACGCAGATCCATACACACCTGTGTTATTCGGAGTTCAACCAGATCATCGATGCCATTGCGGGCTTGGACGCCGACGTGACATCGGTTGAGGCGGCGCGATCCCGGATGGAACTTCTCGAGTCGGTCAGCGGCGTGTTCTCGAACGACATCGGCCCAGGCGTATGGGATATCCACTCCCCGCGGGTACCGCCAACGGAGGAGCTTGCGGAGCTGATTGGCGCGGCTCTGACGAACGTCCCAGCGAGCCAGCTATGGGTGAATCCGGACTGTGGTTTGAAGACGCGCGACTACACGGAAACTGAGCAAACGCTTCGGAATCTGGTTGAGGCAACGACGACTGTGCGAGCTGGACTGTAGAACTCGGCTACGCAAAAACAATTTTGACAACAATTTTTAGAAGGAGAATAGACATGTCATTGTGGGAACTTCATCAAGGTGTCACGCACGTGGACCTCACTCATGAGATTGACGAAAACTCGCCGTATTGGGGCGGCATGCCCGGCGGCGCTATTGAACTGAATACAACGATCCTCGATTTCGATTCGCCGTACAACTTGCGTATCCAGCGCCAAACTGTCCCGGGACAATTCGGAACACATATCGACTTCCCCGGGCACTTCCATGTGGACGGCGCACTAGCGAAAGACTTCGGGATTGATCATGCGGTTCTGCCGCTAGTGGTCATCGACAAACACGCCGACGTAGCCGAGAACGCTGACTACGCGGTGAGCGTTGCGGACATCGATGCCTACGAGGAGCAGTATGGCGCAATCCCGACGGGCGCCTTCGTGGCTTTTCGAAGCGACTGGCACAAGCGGTGGCCAGACGGTGGCGCGCTCGCTAACGCGGACGAGAATGGGGCGCTGCATTCCCCGGGCTGGTCTGCCGATGCGGTCACTGCCCTGCATGAACGTGGCGTGGTGGGTATTGGGCACGAAACGCTCGACACCGACCCCGCTGTGGATTGCGCAGCCGCCGGGGATTTGGCGATCGAGCGGTACGTGCTCGAACTTGGGCTCATTCAGGTGGAGCTTTTGGCCAACCTCGATCAAGTTCCAGTGCATGGAGCGTTGATCTCGATTGGTTGGGCCAGGATCGCCGATGCGAATGGGCTACCCGTGCGCGCCTGGGCAACATTCAGACAGTAGCGCATGATTGATCCACAAGCCGAGTATCGGAAGCGTCCCACATGAGAAACGCTTTCCGGTACTGAGGCAAAAAGGTCCCGCCTGAGCAATGCCAGGCGGGACCTCGGGTTAAGGCGAGGAAAGGTCGAACCTTAACCCTTGACAGCGCCTCCGGTCAGACCAGAGACGATGTACTTTTGCAGGAAGAGGAACAGCAGGAGAATTGGGAGAGCAGCGATCACGGATCCCGCCGCAAACCAATCCCACTGCTTGTCATTTCCACCGACCCAGAGATTCATTCCAACCGCCAGTGTCCAATTCTGCTGGCTCGTCAAGATCGTCCTCGAAAGGATGAAGTCGTTGAATGCCGAGATGAACGCAAGCAGCCCAACGACTGCGAGGATCGGGATAACCAGCGGCATAATGATTCCCCAGTACACCTGAGAGTGGCTCGCACCATCGATCTTTGCAGCTTCGTCTAACTCAATCGGGACC
>JAAYGH010000278.1 GCA_012727825.1 Trueperella sp. | reverse complement strand
GACCTCGTGGACGACGTCGATTGCGGCGTGATTGGCGGTTAGGCCTGGATGGACTGGTCGGTTTCGAAACCGGGGCGTTCCCACGTACCTGAACGCCCACCGGACTTGCGGGTGATGACGAGATCCGTGATGGCGGCCGAGCGGTCTACGCCCTTGACCATGTCCACCACTGTCAGAGCCGCCACCGACGCGGCTGTGAGTGCTTCCATCTCCACGCCCGTGCGGTCGGCGGTGCGAACCGTGGTGCGAATGAGCACGTGGTCCGAGGCAAGTTCCATATTGACTTCCGCGCCGTGAACACCAATCGTGTGGGCGAGGGGCAGGAGGTCTGGCACGCGTTTCGCGGCGGCAATTCCGGCAATTCGCGCCACGGCAAGAACGTCGCCTTTTGGCACGCGTCCCTCGCGTAGCGCCTCCATGACCGCGGGAGAGACCAACACTTTTGCTTGCGCGCTCGCTGCACGAACGGTGGGCGCCTTGGCGGTCACGTCAACCATCCAGACTTTGCCTTCGGGATTGAGGTGGGGAAATTTCATCGCGGTCCTCTCGCTGGGTACCCTCTCATGTTAGTGTGATCTGCGAACATACCGCCAAATATGGCACCGGCAGCATACGCCTCCAAGGAGCGCTCATGGATATCAGCACGCGAATCGGCGCCACCGGCGTCCAAGATTCCCCGCTCGACACAAGTTCGATTGCGGATACGGTCCGTTCGGATGCGTCCGGAGCGCTCGTTACTTTTGAGGGCATTGTTCGCAATCACGACGACGGTCGGTCCGTGACCGGCATTGAGTACATTGCCCACCCTTCGGCAAGCGAGGTGGTGGACGAGGTAGCCGAAGACGTCGCGGCGCGCCACCCCGAGTGCCGCGTGGCTGTAGTGCATCGCGTTGGCAAGCTAGACATCGGTGAGCTCGCGTTAGTTGCGGCCGTTTCGAGCCCGCACAGGGAGGCGTCGTTTGCCGCGGTTCAAGATGTGGTGGACACCGTCAAAGACAAGCTGCCCGTGTGGAAGCGCCAAGTCTTTACTGACGGTTCTGATGAGTGGGTGGGTAGCGCTTAAGGGCGCCCAGTCACGGTAGTGCCACGGCGAAAGCCTGTGGTCGCGGACTAGCCGCCAATTTCTGACATGTAGCGATCAGGCTGAACAAAGCCCGGATCGTCGATGCCGTGGCCCGGCTTCTTCTCCCACATTGCACTGACCCAAATCTGGGCTAGCTCAAGGTCGCTTGCGCCCGAGCGCAGCGCGCTACGCAGATCGGTCTCAGTGCGAGCGAACAAGCAGGTGCGGATCTGGCCGTCGGCGGTGATGCGCGTGCGGTCGCAGTCGCCACAGAAAGGCTTGGTCACCGAGGCAATGACGCCCACGGTACCGCCTGGATGATCCTCACCCGGGGCCACGTTCCACAGTTGCGCGGGTGCCGACTTGTCCACGCGCGGCACTTCGCTCAACTCAAACTCTTCGCCGAGGTAGTCCAAAATTTCATCTTGTGGCACCATGTTTGCCCTCGACCACGTCTCGCGTGGCCCCAGCGGCATGTGTTCAATAATTCTCAGTTCGGCCCCGGCTTGCAGGGCGTATCGCAGCAAATCTTTCAGCCCGGCGTCGTTGACCCCGCGCATGGCTACTGCGTTAATCTTGACTGGCGTTAGCCCGGCCTCCTTGGCCGCCTCGATGCCGAGGAACACGTCGTGGAGGCGATCGCGGTGGGCGATGTGCTTGTAAATCTCGGGGTCCACAGAGTCCATGGAGACGTTGACGCGGCTCAATCCGGCGTCAGCTAATGCGCGTGCTTTCTTGTCCAGGCCAAGGGCGTTTGTGGTGAGCGATAGTTCGGGCGCCGTGCCATGGACGGTCCGTAGCGAGTGTGCATATTCAATGATCTGAAGCAACGAGCGCCGGAGTAACGGCTCGCCACCCGTGAAACGGATTTCTTCGATACCGAGCATGTCGACGGCGATGCGGAGCAAGCGCATGACCTCACTATCGGTGAGCGTCTCCTCGGTGGCCAACCAATCGAGGCCCTCGGGTGGCATGCAGTACGAACAGCGTAGGTTGCACCGGTCGGTCAGCGAGACCCGAAGGTCGCGCGCGACACGGCCCCACTGGTCACGAAGTGCCAGCACCTCAGGCTGTTTTACAGTCATCTACCCATCCTATCGGCTTGCTATCTAGCCACGTTAATCAGTGCATTCTCGCAGGTGATCAAGGGAATCTGTTCTCCTACGGTACGGGTCGGGGTAGGATCTTTCAAGGGCGGAGTTCACAATTTCCCCGAGCGGCACTGTTGATAAATGAGGAGATATGGGAAAGCGGATCGGAGGAATCGTCATTTTAGCGGGTGGTACTGCCAAACGGCTAGGTGGCGTGTCCAAGCCCGATCTTGACATCGCTGGGCGCCGACTCATCGACATCGTGTTCGATCAGCTCGACGCGATCGGGTTCACCGGCCAACGCATCGTTGTTGCACCCGCAGACGTGGACGTCCCACGCGGCGTCCAGCTCACTCTTGAAGACCCTCCGCACGGTG
>JAAYGH010000277.1 GCA_012727825.1 Trueperella sp. | reverse complement strand
TCTAGACCTCACACCCGCAAACGTGAGGACTACTGGATCCCACTCCGGCAAACGCGAGGGGTTTCGGACACCTGCGAGGGGAACTACCCCTCGCGTCTTACCAGTAACCCTCGCATGTGGCTCGGCGGCGCCAGCCCAAGACGGACGCGACCTGTGGGCGGGAGGCCGCACTTAAAACGAGGAGATCTTCTCCAACCGGTCCGCAGTAAAGCAGTACGTCGAGCCGTCGGTCCACTGGCACTTGGCACCATCGACAACACGATCACCAGTCGTCACATCAAACGTTGTGGCGACTTGCCCATCTGGCCCTTGCCCAAACACCGAGATGTACGGGTAGTCGACGACCCACAGGCCCTGTGTTTCAGGCGAAAGGGGTTCGAATGCGAGCTTCTCCCCCGTTGTCAACTCGAAACCTTCGACGTTAGCAAATGCGGGGGCTACGGAATCGCTCAGGATCCGATCGAAGCCAACCACCTCGCCGGTCGAAAATACGAAGGCGTGACTAGTATCGAGGTCCGCAACCTCACTCGCGATTCCGCTCATCTCTGCTTGGGTCCACGCGGGATTCACAGACATGTGCAAGGACGAGTCAAGCGTGATCTCTTCAGTCTCAGTTCCGTGGAGGTCGAAGAGCGTCACGGTGGTCGGATCCACCGAGGTCACCTGAACGGCGCCGCCGTCGATGATGACGTGTCCATCGATGAGTGGCTGACCTAGTTGGGCAACCGCGGGAGGGTTCAGCCAGGGCGAATTCTGGAGGAGCACACCGGCATCGACAAGCTCTTGGATCGGCGCCGAATAGGTTCCGTCATCGGCGCGCTCGATGCGAGTACCGTCCGGCAAGTTGGCATACCGGCCGTCGTAAACCGCGATCGTGTCACCCTCACCGAGATCTGCGAGTCTCGCGTTTTCGTCGCCCTTTACGAGTTCCACTCGGTCGTCGTAGGCCTTCGCGAAATAGACGGCATCGGCGCCGCTGTATTCAACGGCCACGCCGACGAGCTCCGACGTGTTGCCGTCACGATCGAAGGCAACGGCGGTTTGTGCGCCGGTCGAGCACAGGATGTTGCTGCCGGCTGGAACGCATTGCGAAACGTCGACCCCGAGCGTGACCGACCATGCGAGTTCACTCTTAGCGGTGTTGAAGCCTTGCACGTTGTTGAGAATCGGAACAACGACGACGCCGTCCCCTTCGGCGATCGATAGGACGTTCGTCGTCGTGTACGCGTCACCGAGCTCAAGGGGCACACTCCATTCCGTCTCTGGGTTGGAGGCACATCCGGTCAAGACGAGTACGGTCAGAGCGGTGAGCGGGACGAGTCGCTTCATGCTTTGCCCTGCAGATCTTCGAAGGGTTCGGCCCGTCCGCTGATCAGCCGGCCGTCGTGATGGAGACCAAGTCTGCGGTAGAGGCGCATTGCACCCTCGTTCCACGACCATACGCCAAACTGCACATGACTCACGAGCTCGAGAGAGAGGTTGACGGCGCCAACCATCGTGGCGCCGCCGTAACCCTGACCTCTGTACGCGGGAACGGTGCCCAGACCTTCAAAGCTCATGCCGTCGGTCTGGGTGGAACCCATAACAGTGGCGATGTTGCCGTCGTCGGCTCGCAGAATGAACCATTCAAGCGCGTCGAACCTGTCAACCGCGCTCGTGATCGGATTAGATGCGATGAGAGCCTCGCGAACCTCGCCCTCGACGGCCTTGAGTTCCGCCGAACCTGCACGCAAAAGCTCCACGCGCCCACAATGTTCAACCTTGGCTAGCGGCTCTTCCGTCCAGAAGAAATCCCATGCGTATCCCCAATGTGGGCCGAAGTGGTCGCGCAAATCCGCGTCCAAAGCGCCGTAAGTCTCGCGGTTGATCATCGTCCGCGCGGGAGTCACAGCACGCGCACGGAGATTGCGCATCGCCCGGACACCACGGGCAGGCTCGCCGTACATGACGAGCATCTGCCCGTGGTCACTATCCACGAGTGCCAAACCAAGGTCCGGATCGTTCACGGATTCGATCGGCGGATGATCGAGACGCCGCTTCCACGCGGAAAAACGCCAGAAAGCCGACTGTGCACCGATCATTTACGCGTCCTTCGACTCGTCCTGTGCCTTCTCGACGTCGCTCTGCTCGCCCTTCTTTTTAGGCTTCGCATCGACTCCAGCTTCCTTACGCTGCGCCGGCGTAATTGGTGCCGGGGCATTCGTGAGCGGATCCCAGCCGTTGCCGATCTTGGGGAATGCAATGACGTCACGAATCGACTTTGCCTTCACCAGCAGCGAGACGATCCGGTCCCAACCAAATGCGATGCCACCATGTGGCGGCGCTCCGTACTTGAAGGCCTCCAGGAGGAAGCCGAATTGGCTCTGTGCAGTCTCTTCATCGATACCCATGATGCTGAACACGCGTTCCTGAAGGTCACTGCGGTGAATACGGATCGAACCGCCACCAATCTCGTTACCGTTGCACACGATGTCGTACGCCGATGCGAGTGCATTGCCCGGGTCCTGATCGAACGTATCGACCCACTCGGGCTTCGGGGACGTGAAGGCGTGGTGGACAGCAGTCCAGTTACCGCCACCGACCGCCACATCGCCCTCTTCCTCCGCTTCGGACGTGGGCTTGAACAGCGGAGCATCGACGATCCATACGAACGACCACGCGTCTTCGTCGATGAGGTCACAACGCTTACCGATCTCGAGGCGTGCTGCCCCCAGCAGGTCTCGAGACGGGGTCGCCTTGCCAGCGGCAAAGAATATTGCGTCGCCGGGGTTTGCACCGGTGACCTGGGCAAGACCGTCGCGTTCGGCGTCGGAAATGTTCTTTGAGACAGGACCGCCCATCGTGCCGTCTTCGGCGATCGTCACGTATGCGAGGCCCTTGGCGCCGCGGGCCTTTGCCCACTCCTGCCACTTATCGAATGCGCGGCGAGGCTGCGAGGCACCACCCGGCATGACGACGGCACCCACGTACGGGTTTTGGAACACTCGGAACGGGGTGTCCTTGAAGTAGTCAGTGAGATCCACCAGTTCTTGACCAAAACGCAGGTCCGGCTTGTCCGAACCAAAACGCTCCATGGCCTCTTTGTAGGGCAGGTGCGGGATCGGGGTCTCGATGTCATATCCGATGAGCTTCCAGATTTCAGTCAGAACATCTTCCGCGACGGCGATCACGTCCTCCTGCTCGACGAAGGACATTTCTACGTCAAGTTGGGTGAACTCAGGCTGGCGATCGGCACGGAAATCTTCATCGCGGTAGCAGCGGGCAATCTGGTAGTAGCGTTCCATGCCACCCACCATGAGGAGCTGCTTGAACAACTGCGGCGACTGCGGAAGGGCATACCAGGAGCCGGGTGCTAGGCGTGCTGGGACAATGAAATCTCGCGCACCTTCGGGGGTGGAACGAGTGAGAGTCGGAGTTTCAAGCTCAACGAAGTCGTGACCATCAAGCACGC
Organism: Trueperella sp.; assembly: GCA_012727825.1. Lineage (GTDB taxonomy): Bacteria > Actinomycetota > Actinomycetes > Actinomycetales > Actinomycetaceae > Trueperella. The sequence continues at coordinate 540 of JAAYGH010000277.1, read as the reverse complement.
GGCGCGCAGCTTGATTGACCTTGGCGCGCAGCCGAAGGGCATTCTGCTGGGAAGAACGGCGCAGATCAAGGTAACGGTACTTGAGCCGGACCTCTTCGTTCACTGACCCAGAATCCTCAGCATGGTCAGAGACCTGGAATGGGAGCGCCGCAGCGGAGTTGAGAACCTCGACGTCGGTTGCCTCGACCTCGATATCTCCGGTGGGCAGTGCCGCATTCGCGTTGCCTTCGGGGCGTTCATTGACGATTCCAGTGACCTTGATGACGAACTCGCTTCGAAGCTCGTGTGCCACCTCTTCACGAATCGTCACTTGGGCGATTCCGGATGCGTCGCGCAGATCGATGAAGGCGATGCCTCCGTGATCACGACGACGATCCACCCAGCCAGTCAGGGTGACAGTAGAACCGATATCTTCTTTACGCAGTGAACCTGCCATGCGGGTCCGAAGCACTCTTACCTCTTTCTAGAACGCGACACCCGCGAGACGAGCGGGCGATGCCTACCGCGAGACGGGCGGTAAGCACTGCGTCCACCTTACGC
>JAAYGH010000276.1 GCA_012727825.1 Trueperella sp. | reverse complement strand
TCGCGCTGTCTACAGTATTGATACCCCGAGCGTCGGCAGGTGAGGCACGCTGGGAACGCGTTGCCTCCGAACCGAGTAGGCTTGGCGGGCTTACCTCAAGTTCAGAACCTATAGCGTTCTGTACAGGAGACACCCAACTCAACTTCAGCTATCAGCCCGGTTTGGAGTCAACGCCGTTCGATTCAGTATCGACCACGTTGTCCGGCTCGGCTTACATTCAACAACCCAGTGAATCTGGGTGGGCCACCGGCCTGTCTGCCTCGAATACTGGGGTCGTTGCAGCGATTCTTGATTTATGGGGTGCGGATGTCGCTCGGGGCATTGCGCCGGAGGCATTCACGCTTGCCTTGTACGAACTAACAGATGATCCGCGTGGGCTTTCTGAAACGGCGAATACCGCCTGGCAAGATCAAGCCCGAGTTTTACTTGATGAGGCACGGTCAATTGCTGGTCCACACACCGCCGCTGACATCATATTCGATGACGGACACCTCACCGGCTTCATCGTTCGAGGGCAGACGGGCGCTCCGATTGAGGGCGTGCCGTTCACAGCCTCTCTCACGGGCGCGACCTTTACCGATGGTGGCACCTCGACTCTCATTGGCCACACGAATGAGAATGCTCAGACCTTCTCGATAGACGCGCCGGCTTTCGGCTCGGTGACGCTGTCGGTCACGTACTCAAACATTCCAGGACACTCTTTTCGCACGGGTCATCACGCGACTGCGCAGGACATGCATCTCAAGGGCACGCCTGGTGAGATCACCCAGCAGGTGGTTCTACGCGACGAACCTGACCCAGTCGGTATCCAGATGTCTACCCGCGCCTCTGTTGAGGAGATCGATGGCCGTGCCCACGTCGGCGATCTCATCATGATCACAGCAGGATCATGGCCGAGCGTTGATGGTGTTGCGGCGACCTACGCGATGACGGCAGCTCTTTACGGCCCCTTCGCCGAGGCCGGTGAACAAAGTCCAGAGGTTCCGGCCGGTGTTGATCCGATTGAGACACAGCGGGTGTCCGCCGAGGGGGCGGGGGAATACGCCGTTGTCTTTGATTCGATCCTTGACGAGGGGTGGTACACCGTCGTTGCGTCGGGCGAATTCGACGTTGCGGCCCCTTTCGAGGGACTGCCCAGCGAGCGCGTCGTCATGCCGTTCTTTGAACCCGCCGAAAGTGTGTTCGTTAATGTGGAGGAACCGGAGCCGACACCAGAGCCTGAACCGGAACCGACGCCTGAGCCCGAACCTGAACCGGAACCCGAGCCGACGCCCGAACCTGAACCGACACCTGAGCCGGAGCCGACGCCTGAGCCGACGCCCGAGCCTGAACCGACACCTGAGCCTGAACCGACACCTGAGCCCGAACCGACGCCGGGCGTGCAATCGCTACCGGAGACGGGACACCGAACGGCCGCAGGGGTTCTCGTTGCCACCGGGCTCATTGGATTGGGAGGCGCACTTCGTGTCGGCGCTCGGCGTTCGAGCTAGGTTGGCGAAGGTGTGTGCGCTAGGAGAGCGCAACCGAATCGGCAAAGCCCATCTGACGCCACGCCTCGTAAAGCGCGATTGAAGCGGCATTGGCCAGATTGAGCGATCGCCTACCCTCGAGCATCGGGATACGGAGCTTCTTCGTAATGCGTGGGTCATTGAGAATCGAATCTGGCAGGCCAGTCGGCTCGGTGCCAAAGAGCAACACGTCGTTGTTCGTGTAGACCTCATCGGCATACGAGTGAGGTGTGTGGCCAGTGAAGGCGAGTATTCGGCGCTCGGGGCCGAAGTATTCTTTTGCTGCCTCCCACGACGCGTGAATCACAAGGTCAGCGAGGTCGTGGTAGTCCAAACCGGCGCGCTTGAGATGGGCGTCATTGAAGTTAAATGCGAGCGGTTCGACGAGGTGGAGGCGTGCCCCCGTGCATGCTGCTAGTCGAATGGCGTTACCTGTATTGCCGGGGATCTTCGGTTCGTGAAAAATGAAGTCGAGCACCCGCACAGTCTAGCGTGCGGGTGCTGGATGGTGAGCAGTCTCGGGCTCAGTGGCATGTGTTATCTCTGGTATGTGATCGTCAGCCTGGCTCGTGCAAGCGTATGGAAGACCGTGTTAAAAGCTGCTGTGGTCGGCGTCGTGTTCTCGGGATCCAACTCGAGGGTTGGAACGTCGAGCGCATGGACAACAAAAATGTATCGATGTGGGTGATCGCCTTCCGGGGGAGCTGCACCGTAGTAGGCCGCCTCGTTCGCATCGTTGCGGATGTGAGAAGCTGCGCCGGGTAGGAACAGATCCGACTTTCCGGCATCTTCCTCGAGGGAAGTGGTGGCGGCGTCCAGGTCGACGACAGTCCAATGCCAAAAGCCCGACGGTGTGGGAGCATCCGGGTCGAAACACGTCACAACAAAGCCCTGAGTCTCGTCAGGAAAACCACTCCACTGAAGTGCGGGAGAGATGTTGTCCTTAAAACCGAGGAACTTGTCCGGCATCGTGTCGCCTTCCTTGAAGGAAGGACTCGTGAGGTCAAATGACGGGACCTCAGGAAGAAGGTCGTAGGGATCGGGCGCAACAGGTCGGTTCAAATTCATGACTCCAGCCTATGCGATGCAGATCACAAAGTCTGGCTCCGGCGTGAATGTGCGCGCGAAATGAGCCATAGGTGAAAGCCGGGCTAGTTTTTGTCGGAGACCCCTCCTAGTATTGATATCGAACACACGTTCGAGAGGAGGTGGGATGTGGATAGGCTCGCGACCGCGCGCAAAGCGCTTGCGGAAGCCGAACAACGTGCGGGTTTGCGCGTTGTTCGAACGCAGTCTCATGCTGCGCCTGACTCACGTTCAACATCCGATAAACCTCGAAAGGATATGACCGGCGAGGTCAGCTCTGATGATTTCATCGTGCCCGCATATCTACGTGAAGCGTTTCCGGGGGGTCTACCGCGGCGTGGAGTGGTGAGCGTTCGAGGATCGCATTTCTTCACGATGGTTTTGGCGAGTATTGCCTCTGAACAAAAAGCGTGGATCGCATTCCTTGGCGCCGAAGATGTGGGATGGGCATGTGCGGAAAGTTTGGGCGTGGATGCCGGACGCGTCGTACACGTGCCGCGAATCGCCACGCAGGGTTCGCAGGTCGTCAGTGCAGCGATCGATGGGTTTGATGTGGTCGTGGTCGGCAATGTGCGCCTCGATGTGCGCGAGAGGCGAGTGCTACAGCGCCGTGCTATCACCAAGGGAGCACTCCTGATCGCGATGGACTGGCCCAATGCCTCCCTCACTGTGGATTGCGAACTTCGTGGAGTGAGCGGGGTTAATGACGGGATCGGCCACATTCGGGCGGTGGATTACACGGTGTCTACTCAGCGTGGCCAGTCCCATATGCGCTACACGCAGGATGGCCGGGGCGCCCCTCCATTCCAGCAACTCAGTGTCGTACATGGAGATGTCCAACTGGGCGCTGTGAGTGCGCGGGTGCCGTCATGAGAGGCGTTGTGTGGATCCCGGACTGGCCGGTCGTAGCCGCTCTACTGAGCGGGCAGGCGGAGGCAAACGAGCCGATCGCCGTATTCGAACATCGCATCGTCGCAATCAACGGGCTTGCTCATCGCGAAGGCGTGCGCGTGGGAATGAAACGCAGGCAGGCGCAATCGGTGCTACCGACCCTCAAGCTCATCCGGCATGATGCTGCCTTGGATGTTGCACACTTTGAGCGTGTTGTGCGGGTCTGCGAACAACATATCGCCTATCTCAGCGTGCTTGAACCGGGCTTGCTTACCTTCCTTGCCCGCGGCCCGGTGGCATCTGCAGGCAGTGTCAGTGCACTCAGCCAAAACCTGATCGGCGACATCGCGCTCAGCACCGGCTTAGAGGCACACATCGGTTTTGGCGATGGGCTGTTGACGAGCGTGCTAGCTGCACGCCAAGACGCCCACGTGCGCAACACGCGAGCGTTCCTTGACGCACACCCTGTGACCTTCCTCGAAAACGTCGCGTTCTCAACGCAGGCGCGATCACGCGTGCGAACGTTTATTCACGCGATGGAAGATCTCGGCATCCTCCGGATCGGTGACGTGCGTGCACTGGATCGTCAGGCGTTGGCCACGCGGTTCGGGGATATCGGCAGGCATGTCATCACGCTGATTAGCGGCGGTGATCTTGAGGACGCGGGTGAAAGCTATCCGGTTCACGAGCTCACCGTAGAACGGGTGTCTGATCCGCCTCTCATTAACCTCGATCAGGCAGCCTTTCTCGCCCGTGAGATGGCGGAGGAACTTTCTAGTGACCTGACCCGCAGGGGAGTGATCGCCCGGGAGATCGCCATTTCGACCCGCAGTGAATCTGGTCAAGATCGTGAGCGGCGCTGGTCACTCGATGTTGCAAGTCCTCGGGACATCACTGATCGTGTGCGCTGGCAACTAAGTGCATGGATGGCCGATGGGGATGAGGGGCCAGGTTCGGGCATCGAGCGCATCGTCGTCGTTGCGAAAGCGATCGCTCCCGCGGGTGTGGCGCAGGGAACCCTGTGGGGAGCAGACCGCGGAAGTAGGGATGCAGCAACTCGCGCAGTCAGCCGCATCCAGAGCTTGCTTGGCGAGCAGGCAGTGTTTGTGCCGGAACGAGTGGGCGGGCGTCACCCGCTCGAATCGCACGTCAACCGGCTGTGGGATGCGGCCGAAACACTCCCGGAACACACGAACGATCCGTGGCCAGGCGCGCTCCCGGAACCGTGGCCAAATCTCGTCAAGGCGAAGCCGGAGAAGATCTCGGTGCTTGATGCTCATGGGCACGAGTGCATCCTCAGTGCGCTTGGCACGTTCTACTGTACGGAGCAGTGCACAGATCCAACACCGGTGGTGGTGGGATTCGGTTCGCAGGTCGAGGAGGTACACTCGCTCGCCGGTCCGTGGTTGCAGGCGGTGGGTTGGTGGAATCCGCAATCCCAACAGCGTAAGGCATGGGTGGAAGCGGTCTGCGATAAGCGGGGATACCTTATTTATCGTGAGAAAAATCAGTGGTGGTTGGCAGGGATCTACGAATGATTCCATACGCAGAATTGCACGTGCACTCCGCCTACAGCTTTCTCGACGGGGCATCCATGCCCTCCGAGTTGGTTGAGCGTGCTATGGAGCTGGAACTCACTGCCATTGGGCTCACGGATCATGACGGGCTACCCGGCGTCGTGCAGCTTGCGAGCGCCGCCAGGAAACACGGAATGCCCACGGTGATCGGCTCGGAGGTGTCGATTGGTGGCAGCGTGCGCGCAGGCCAGAAAGATCCCGACGGCGATCACCTCGTCATCTTGTCCCGGGATGCCGACGGCTACCGCGCACTGTCGCATACGATTGGCGAAGCGATGTTGGCATCTGGGGAAAAAGGGCACGCGCACCATTCGCTTGAGTCATTGGCCGGCGCGGCCAAGAACTGGCAGATTCTTACGGGCTGCCGCAAAGGCGGGTTACGACGCGCACTGGAGACGAGCCCGGGCGTGTGGGCGCTCGACGATGCGCGAGCATATCTAGAAAAGCTCGTGGCGCTCTTTGGCCGAGACAGCGTCGCTGTTGAGGTGGTCAATAACCGCCAGCCGTATGATCGCGAGCGCAACATGCATCTGGTGGAGTTGGCTCGAACGCTGAAAGTCGACGTCGTCGCTACCGGAAACGTCCACAGCGCACGGCCGAAGGATTCGGTGATCGCTGACGTTTTGGCGGCCACTCGCGCCAACCAATCTCTGGAGGCCTACAAGGGCTGGATGCCAGCGTGGCCGTCGTATCTGAAATCGGGTGCGCAGATGATGCAGCTCCACGCCGAGCACCCACATGCGGTGGACACGGCTGCCCGGCTTGGCGAGGAGTGTTCGTTTGATCTGGCGCTCGTGGCACCGCGGTTACCGCCGTTTCCCACTCCGGAGGGGCACACGGAGGCTTCGTGGTTGAGGCATTTGACGGAGCGGGCGGCCGTGCGCCGGTACGGAACGAGATCGGAGTACCCGCAGGCGTGGAAGCAGATCGATCATGAGCTGGAGATCATCGAACAGCTCGGGTTCCCGGGATATTTTCTCATCGTCCACGAAATCGTGGCGTTTTGTGAGAGTCAGGGGATCTGGTGCCAAGGTCGAGGGTCGGCTGCGAACTCGGCAGTGTGTTTCGCGCTGGGAATCACGGCGGTGGACGCCGTGCGGCACAAGATGCTGTTCGAACGCTTCCTGTCGCCTGGACGCACCGGTCCGCCAGACATCGATATGGACATCGAAGCGGGACGACGCGAGGAGGTGATCCAGCATGTATATGAGCGCTACGGGCGCCGCCATGCCGCGCAGGTTGCCAACGTGATCACGTACCGTCCACGTTCGGCCATTCGGGATGCGGCACGAGCCTTGGGCTACGACGCCGGGCAGTCGGATGCGTGGGCAAAGTCCATCGAACGCCGACTCACTCGTAAGGATCAGGTTGATCAGGCGCCGAAGAAGCGCGGGCAGGTGGATTCGTTTGTTCAGCGTTGGGGTGTGGACGAGCAGGTGCCGGAGCGGGTGGTAGAGATCGCCTCGCGGCTTCAACGTCTACCGAGGCATCTGGGCATTCACTCGGGCGGGATGGTGATCTGCGATCGGCCCGTCATTGATGTGTGCCCGGTGGGCTGGGCTCGCATGGAGGGGCGCACTGTCCTCCAGTGGGACAAGGACGACTGCGCCGAGGCTGGGCTCGTCAAGTTCGATCTGCTCGGGCTTGGCATGCTTAGCGCGTTGCGTATTGCGTTCACCGAGCTCACTGAGCGCGGGATTTTGGCGGCGAACGGCCAGCCACTTGGCTTGCACAATATCGATCAGGAGGATCCGCGGGTCTATGACTTGCTGTGTGCTGCCGACACGATCGGTGTGTTTCAGGTGGAATCGCGAGCCCAGATGGCCACTCTTCCGCGCCTTCGCCCGCGCACGTTCTATGACATCGTTATTGAAGTCGCACTGATTCGTCCCGGTCCGATCCAGGGTGGCTCAGTCAACCCGTACATTAACCGGCGCAGAGGCAGGGAGAAGGTGAGCTACCTGCATCCGCTGCTCGAAAATGCGTTGAAGAAGACCTTGGGTGTGCCCCTTTTTCAGGAGCAGCTCATGCAAATCGCGATTGACGCCGCGGGGTTCAGCCCCTCGCAAGCAGATCAGTTACGTAAGGCAATGGGAGCCAAGCGCAGTCACGAGCGGATGCGTGAATTGCGCGGTGAGCTCATGGACGGCATGGCGGCGAAAGGGATTGACGCACCAGCGCGCGAAGAAATCTACGCCAAGCTCGAAGCGTTCGCCGATTTCGGTTTTCCCGAATCGCACTCATTCTCGTTCGCCTATCTCGTGTATGCGAGTGCGTGGCTTAAAGTGCACTATCCCGAAAATTTTTATGCCGGTATTCTTGCCGCCCAACCGATGGGTTTCTACTCGCCACAAACGCTCGTGGCCGATGCTCGTAGGCACGGCGTTCAGATCCTTCCGGTGGACGTGTGCTATTCGCAGGAACACTCCAGCGTGGAAGTCACACCGTGGCGCGAGGTGCGCCGACATTCACTGGTCAATGCCGATCCGTGCCGAGCGCTCCGCTTGGGACTCTCAAACATTAAGGGGCTTAAGGGAGCGATTCATCGTATTCTTAACGCCCGCACCGAACGGCAGTTCGACTCGGTGGCCGACCTTGCCTACCGCGCGCGCCTGAGCACCGCCGAGCTCGAGCATCTCGCGGCTGCCGGAGCGCTCGAGTCGCTGGGAATGTCTCGCCGAGAGGGAATCTGGTGGGCTCAGGCGCTGGCATACTCTGGCAAGAAACTCGGCAATTGGTTCCAGCCCGCAATTCCTGGCTTCCACGTTGGTGCCCGCCCACCGAAGCTACCCGCGATGAGCCCCGTCGAAGAAAACATCACCGAACTTCGCACCACCGGGATCTCGGTGACGACCCACCCGATGGACTTCCTTCGCGAACGTCTAGCTAACGATGGAGTCCTCAGCATCGAAGCGCTCAGCGGCTACACACCGGGGGAGCGAGTGAAGGTGGCTGGAATCGTCACGCATCGTCAACG
>JAAYGH010000275.1 GCA_012727825.1 Trueperella sp. | reverse complement strand
GTGCTACCACCCGCCGAAGCGCTTCGGTATCTCAATAACCCGATCGCGATTCCACGGCTGGGCCCAGCCGGCCAATTCAAGAAGCCCATCGAGCAACATTGCCGTGAAGCCCCAGATCACGAGGTCGCCATAGACGAAGGTGGGGCCGGTGTGCTGGATCTGTTGAGCAGACCGGGCGATACGAGTCAGTTCTAGGCCGGCCCCATCTTTATGGGCACCCCGATCCATTCGGGCACCCCCATCTAGGTGGGCGTCCCGATCTAGGCGGGCGCCCCCGTTCTCCGCGCGCCAAGCCATCGCTGCGACCTCGCTGGTCCATGCCCAGCTCCCCCGGTTCGCAGGATCCACCAGTGCGCTCACCGGTACGGCGTGAATCTCGGCAACCTCCACCGGATCGGGCACCATCTCTAGCGGCCAAACCGAGTCCCATACGCCCACCACGGGCGTCACCACATAGGAGGTCACCGGCAACGAGCTCATGGGCAACCGCCCAAGAATCCGCACGCCATCGGAGTCGATCGCGCACTCCTCCATCGCTTCCCGAAGCGCAGTCTGCTCCGGAGTCTCACGGCCATCTCGGTTCCCGCCCGGGAAGCTAATCTGACCCGCGTGTTTGCGCAGGTGCCTTGCCCGCTCTGTCAGGATCAGCCGCGGATCATCATCGTTGGTGAACAGACTCAAGACGGCCGCCTTCCGCATTCCCTCCTCGGGAACGGGGTGGCGGCCGTCGATCATCGGATTCGCACTGTCGAGCGCGGCCCCTAGTTGGTCAAACACCGAATACTAATCCTCAAATAGACTCTGGGGGACGAGGTCCCGGGGGCGCCAAATCACCACGTCGCGGCCCGTGCCAGGCATGTGGGCGCGAAGAGCTTCGCGCAGGTGCTCGCGGCGGTCGGCCATGAGCACGTCGCCCGCGGCGTCGGCGGCGAACACGCGACTCAAGCGGCGATCGTAGCGCGTGAGCTGGTCGTGCAAATACTCGACCGCATTGCGTAGATCCGCCACTTCTTCCTCGGCGCGTGCCCGTGCACGTTCCGCACGCTCAGTGGCGCGTTCGGCTCGTTCCAGCTTGTTCTCCAGATCGAAAATCTTCGCGATGCCATTGAGGCTCACGCCCTCGTCCTGGGAAAGGCGCTGGATTTCCACAAGCTTGTCGACGTCGTTGAGGGAGTAGCGCCGGCCTCCACCCTTCGTCCGCTTGGCCACAACGAGGCCCATGCGGTCGTATTGCCGCACTGTTTGAGCGTGCATTCCGGCAAGCTCCGCTGCCACGGTCACCGACAGGATCGGTGTTGTTCTCGGTACTTTTGCCATGTCTCCTCCTCTCTGTCGTTAGCGCTGGTTGGCGTAGGCCTGCTACGCCAACCAGTTACTTAAATCTTAGCCATGTCGTGGAACTCACGGCGCGGATCAGCGTCCTTCGACACCTCGCGGAACTGCTCAACTACCTCGCGAGCTTCGTCCGAGAGTCTCTTAGGCACAACAACCTTGAGGCGCACGTACATGTCGCCCACCGATCCACGCTTGTTGTCGATGCCCCTGCGGCGCACGCGCATCACC
>JAAYGH010000274.1 GCA_012727825.1 Trueperella sp. | reverse complement strand
GGTAGAGCACTTCCTTGGTAAGGAAGAGGTCAACGGTTCGATTCCGTTTGTGGGCTCCACCCAAAAAATCACACATGAAGTACCTCAATCACACACTAACAAACACATAAGGTAAGGTTTTCCACCATGGCAAAAGAATCCTTTACACGGGACAAACCGCACGTTAACGTCGGTACCATCGGACATGTCGACCACGGCAAGACGACTCTGACCGCGGCAGTAACCCGCGTCCAATCACTCAAGGGGTTGGCAAACTACATCGCATACGACACCGTGGCGAAGGCATCGGAATCTGCTGGACGTCGCGACGCGACCAAGATTTTGACGATTGCCACATCGCACGTTGAATACAGCTCTGACAACCGCCACTACGCACACGTCGACTGCCCCGGACACGCCGACTTTGTCAAGAACATGATCGTCGGTGCCGCGCAGATGGACGGCGCGATCCTCGTGGTTTCCGCAGCCGATGGTCCTATGCCCCAGACGAAGGAGCACGTGCTGCTCGCCCGTCAGGTAGGCGTGCCTCGCATCGTGGTGTTCCTGAACAAAGTGGATCTCGTTGACGATCCCGAGCTGCTCGAGCTCGTGGAAATGGAAATTCGCGAACTTCTCAGCAAGTACGAATTCGATGGCGACAACGCGCCGATCATCCGCGGCAACGCGCTTGCGGCGACGAAGGCCGAGAGCGCCGATGACCCCGCGTGCGAGTGCATAACGAACCTGATGAAGGCGCTTGACGAATATGTCCCAGAGCCTGTGCGTGCCGTTGACCAGCCCTTCCTCATGCCGATCGAAGACGTGTTCTCGATTGAAGGTCGTGGCACTGTCGTTACGGGTCGCGTTGACCGCGGCGTCATTAAAGTCGGCGACGAAGTCGAGATCATCGGCATTCACGACACGGCCAAGACGACGGTTACCGGCGTCGAGATGTTCCGCAAGCTGCTCGATCAGGGCCAGGCGGGAGACAACGTCGGCTGCCTGCTCCGGGGCACTAAGAAAGAAGAAGTGCAGCGCGGACAGGTTCTGGCCAAGCCAGGCTCGATAACCCCGCACACGGAATTCGAGTGCGAAGTGTACGTCCTCTCGAAGGAGGAGGGTGGCCGTCATACGCCGTTCTTCCCGGGATATCGTCCGCAGTTCTACATCCGCACGACCGACGTCACGGGCGACATCACGCTGCCCGAGGGTGTCGAGATGGTCATGCATGGCGACAACATCCACATGACTGTGAAGCTCATCGCCCCCTCCGCTCTGGAGGAGAAGATGCGTTTCGCGATCCGCGAAGGCGGCCGCACGGTTGGCGCCGGCACGGTCTCGACCGTCATCAAGTAATACTCAAGAAGTCCTGTGAGATGCCCGGCCGGACAAGGGCCGGCCGGGCTCTATCTCCTCCAGTGACAAAGGAACGAAGAAATGCGTGATCTCGCTATTTTGGCGTGCGGAGAGTGCAAGAACCGCAACTACACGACGACCCGTAACAAGAAGACGAAGACGGAGC
>JAAYGH010000027.1 GCA_012727825.1 Trueperella sp. | reverse complement strand
GCTCTATCCGGATGCGACCATGGATCTCCACCATTCGAATCCATTCGAGTTGCTCGTCGCGACGATTTTGTCTGCGCAAACCACCGATGAGCGAGTGAATCAAATCACGCCATATTTATTCGAGCGTTTCCGGGACCCGGCGGCGCTCTCGCAAGCCTCTCGCGCGGAGCTAGAAGAAATCCTGCGGCCGCTTGGTTTTCACCGTGCGAAGGCGAAGTCGCTCGAGGGGCTCGGACGCGCACTGATGGATGACCACGACGGCGATATTCCGCGCACTCTCAAAGAGCTCGTCAAGCTCCCGGGGGTCGGCCGCAAAACTGCGAATGTGGTGCTCGGCAATGCCTTCGGAATCCCCGGTATTACAGTCGATACGCATGTCGGCCGACTCACTCGCCGGTGGGGATGGACGGCAGAGAAGGATGCCGTCAAAGCCGAGCGTGATCTGATGAAGGTCATGCCCGAGGAGAACTGGACGATCGACTGCCACCGCATCATCCATCACGGTCGTCGGGTGTGCCATGCCCGCTCCCCGGAGTGCGGATCATGCGTGCTCGTGGACGTGTGCCCGTCTGCCGAGATAGACCGTTAACGGGGAGAACGTACAAAGCAGAGCGCTGGCGTTGAGCTAGATAGGCGCAACGCCGGCAGTCGGCCCTTGCCCGTGGCGACCACCGGCCACTAACCGCCGGCCGCCAACCACCGGCGACTAACCGCCTCGGCTACACCGTGATATCGGCGAGGAACTCCAAAAGAATCTTGTTGAAGGCGTCGGGTTGCTCTTCGGGAACGAAATGCCCGGCGTCCGCAACACGCACCTTGCGGTATGGTCCGACCGCAAATTCGAGGTCCTTATCCCAAGCTCGGTCGGGGAGAAGAGGATCCTTGTCGCCGCGCACAGCAAGAACGGGAACGTGCACGGCGTTGGCTGATTCGCGCAGATATTTGCGGCCGGTCGGCGTCTGTTGAGCCCGCCATGTCCAGCGCAGTTGATCAAGAGAAACCTTGACCGCACCGGGGAGCTGAAGTGCCTGGGTATACACGTCCGCCTGCCCAGATGCGCCCTCATTTCCGGGCGCTGACCATTCCGAAAGGATGTCGCGCACGGAATCACGATGCACAAGTCCCTTTTTGTTCAGGGGACTGATCGCACTGGTCAGCACGTGCCGCCAAGTGCGAAATGTTACGTGCAAGCCCACCCGGTGCAAGGTCCGTGGGTGCGGTGCGGAGACCGCCACGAGACCGGCAAACAGATCCTGAGCCATCGAGACTGCCGACCAGCTCAGCGCGCCCCCGCGCCCGAGCCCCACGAGCACGGCCTTGCGCGCGCCCAGCGCACGCACCACAGCGATCAGATCCGAGGCAAGCGTGAGCCCATCGTGAGAATCCGGTGTCTTGTCAGAGCCACCAATTCCACGGCGGTCGATTGCTACGACGTGATATCCAGCTTCAGCGAGCGGCTCAATCTGGTTGCGCCACGCCCACCAATATTGAGGAAAGCCGTGGACGAGGAGGATGAGCGGACGGTCTTCACGGTGCTCTCCGGCGACCGCAGCGTGGAACTGCGCGCCGTTAGCCTGAATTTTTTCATGGCGCCACGGTCCGGGAAGCGTGATGCACGTGGTATCTGCGGGCATTAGTCCTTCTTGGTCGACTGATCTCCGAGGAGGAAGTGACGGCGGGTGATGGCGGTTGCGACCTGCTTGCCGCGTCGGCGTGCGCCGTGTGCGACGAGGCCGGTCAGAAGGAGGAGCACACCGAAGGTGGCAACTCGTCCGGAGCCGAGGTCATTGCCGAGGTGGTAGATGACATTTCCAGTAAAGTCATTGTAACCTCCGATGGCGTTGTCAAGGGCTTCTACAACGTCATTGCCATACGTGGGGACGATGAGCGCCGCGGCGCCCGCAAGCGCCACAATTGCGCCGATCGCTTGGGCTCCAAGCGAGGATGCCCGGGCCATCAGCCAGATGACGGCGAGCACAGCGATTCCACCCAGCAGCTCAAGTAATGGCATAACCTGCACTGTCCCCGTGTCCCAGGGATTATCCGCGACCGTCGACAGACGCGCACCGGCATCCGAAATCAAGTACCACGCGACGGGCACGAGCAACAGCGTCAAGAGGAGCACGCCAACGTGTGTGAGTCCGCGGCCCTTGGGTTCGTCGGGAATGTCCACGGCGAGGGTGTCCTCGCCCGGATCGGCGGCCCAGCGCTCGCGACGCTCGACAGCGTCCTCGGAGGTCATGAAGGCACGATTCTCGTGCGTGTCATCGGCTGGCACATCCGCCGGCGATTGGGTCGATGGTGCGGCGGTCGGCTCGGTGGCTCCCATGACCGATGTGCGCGTGGGACCGTTTCTCGGTTCGTCGACGTCGAGTTCGTGATCTGCGTTGTCGAGATCACGATCCGGGTCTGTGGCAGGGTCATCGAGGTCGTTGCCGGCGCGCTCGCGCGCCTGATCGCCATTGCGTCCGGTCACGAAACCACCGAGGGTCGGGTTGTCATCACCCGCGGCATCGGCGTTCCGGGCGTCGCCAAATGCGCGCTCACGGTCGCCGTCGGCAATCTCGTCGTCGAGCACAACCTCGCGCTCAGTATCGGCAGCGTCGCCGGCAGAGCCGAAGTCGCTTTCTTGGCCGGGCTCGTCGGTGCTGTCGAGGTCATCTTCGTTGAAGGTTTGGTCGGAGTTGAAGGCCCGGTCCCAGGCTGCCTGGTCGTCGTCGGCAGTCGAACCCTCGTTGTCTTCGAGGGGATCGAGGATGGAATCGTCGTCGTCGAAGGGGCGGCGTGAGCCGGAGTTATAGGGATCTGTAGGCGTTGACACGGTTTCTCCAATCGTGGGTTGCCCTCAGCGTAACGACAAATCATGACCGAACGGCGGAACTTTTCGGCGTGCCTATGTGGAAAACTCCGATTGTCCACAGGAACTGGATTTTGGAGGGTGAGCGCACGTTCCTTGCGAGACTGCCGGTATGAG
>JAAYGH010000273.1 GCA_012727825.1 Trueperella sp. | reverse complement strand
GTCATTGCGCGGGCGATCGAAAACGTCGTGTTGAGGTTGTTTTCGTAGTAGTCGAGTGGCTTTTCCACCGACTCGCCAACGGCCTTGTAGCCGGCAAAGTGGATGACGGCATCTGGCCGCTCCTTTTCGAAAATCGCGCGAGTCAGTTCTTGGTCAGCGAGATCTGCTTTGTACCAGCTGAGTTCTGTATCGGTAATCTCCTCAAGACGGTCAATGACCGTCTCTTTTGAGTTCGAAAAGTTGTCGACGATCACAGGTTTATGGCCCGCCGCGACCAGCTCGACGACAGTGTGAGACCCGATGTACCCGGCGCCACCCGCAACTAAAACTTTCATGAACGCTCCTCGTCCGATTTCCTTAAAGTATACGTCCGTGGACTCATTTTGTATACGTCCGTGGACTCATTTTCCTTGCGGGCTAATACTTTGGCACAATCGACAGTATGGAACATGTGGCACTTTGGGGCGGGCGCTTTAGCGGCGAACCTGCCGACGCACTGACAGAACTTTCACGCTCAACTCAGTTCGACTGGCGTCTTGCGCGCTATGACATCGCCGGTTCACGGGCTCATGCGCGTGCATTGAATGCCGCGGGCCTGCTGAGCGATGACGAGCTATCCGAGATGCTCAATGCACTCAAGCATCTCGACGACGACGTGGTTTCCGGCGTCTTTGCACCTCGGCCCGATGATGAGGACGTCCACACCGCGCTCGAACGCGGACTCCTTGAGCGTGCTGGTGCAACACTCGGCGGCAAGATCCGCGCGGGACGCTCGCGCAATGACCAAATCGCCACACTCATTCGCATGTACCTTCGGGATCAGTCGCGCATCATCGGTGGGAAGCTGCTCGACGTCGTCGATGCTCTCGTCTCGCAAGCCGAGCGTGCAGGGGAGGCAATCATGCCTGGGCGCACGCACCTCCAGCACGCCCAGCCCATCCTCGTGAGCCACCACCTGCTCGCGCACGTGTGGCCAATGATTCGCGACGTCGACCGGCTGGTTGATCTTGACGCGAGATTATCTGAGAGCCCATACGGCTCGGGTGCACTAGCTGGGAATACACTCGGGATGGATCCGCAAGCGGTTGCTGAAGATCTCGGGTTTGCGACGTCGGTCTGGAATTCCATCGATGGCACCTCATCTCGCGATCTCGTCGCCGAATTCGCCTGGGTGATGGCCCAGATTGGCATCGATCTTTCTAGAATCTCTGAAGAAATCATCATCTGGAACACGAAGGAATTCTCGTTCGTCACACTCGACGACGCGTTTTCTACTGGCTCGTCGATCATGCCCCAGAAGAAGAACCCTGATGTGGCAGAGCTGGCGCGTGGCAAGGCCGGCCGGCTGATCGGCGCACTCACTGGGCTGCTTGCGATGCTCAAGGGACTCCCGCTCGCGTACGACCGCGACCTGCAAGAGGACAAGGAACCCGTGTTCGACCAGATCGACACACTGGATGTTCTTCTTCCTGCGGTGTCCGGCATGATCGACACAATGGTCCTCAACTACGAGCGCATGGCTGAACTTGCACCGCAGGGTTTTTCGCTCGCTACGGATATCGCCGAGTGGCTCGTGCGCGAGGGTGTGCCTTTCCGCGAGGCGCATGAAATCTCGGGTGCGTGTGTTGCCAAGTGTGAATCGGATGGCAAAGAGCTTTGGGATCTTACTGATGCAGAGTTTGAGGCCATCGATGAACGGCTCACGTCAGAGGTTCGCCAGGTACTGACCGTTGAAGGGTCTGTAGCGGCACGCTCGGGGCGCGGAGGTACCGCACCGGATCGTGTGCGCGATCAGATGGATGAGGCACGGAAGCAGATCTCGAAACTTCGTTCTTTCACCAATTCACGGGTCGAGGCTCGTTAGGCGCGTACGGCCGGAATAGTTCGCAAATAATGACGACGAAACGATTGGTCTTAAACCGTTTTGAGGACGCCCTTGTGGACACATTAGATTCGGAATTGCAAAGACCATAAGGCAGAATGTGATCGTGCTCGGAGCGAGCATGGAGAATTTGAAGGGTAGGCGACGTGACCGACGTCCTCAACGAACTTGAATGGCGTGGGCTGATTGCCCAGCACTCGGACATTGACAAGCTGCGTGCAGATCTTGCTGAAGGACCGATCACGTTCTATTGCGGGTTTGACCCCACGGCCCCGTCTCTTCACCATGGACACCTCGTTGCCGTAAAGGTTATGCGGCATCTTCAGCTTGCGGGCCACAACCCGCTTGTCCTTGTTGGTGGAGCGACCGGTCTCATTGGAGATCCTCGCGATAAGGGCGAGCGCACGCTTAACACGAAGAAGACGGTGGCAGAATGGTCTGACTCACTGAAGCAGCAGCTGGAATCTTTACTCGACTTCGAGGGCGATAACGCTGCGCGAACAGTCAACAATCTAGACTGGACGTCCGAGCTGTCCGCAATCGACCTGCTTCGCGACCTTGGCAAGCATTTCCGAATGGGAACGATGCTGAGCAAAGACATCGTCAAGCGCAGGCTCGAGTCCGAAGAAGGAATCTCCTACACGGAATTTTCCTACCAGATCCTTCAGGCAAACGATTACCTTGAACTTTTCCGCAGGTACAACTGCTCGCTTGAAGTGGGCGGTAACGACCAGTGGGGCAACCTCGTCGGCGGAATGGACCTCATCCATAAGGTCGAAGGTAAATCTGTGCATGTATTGACCAATCCGCTGATTACAAAGTCTGATGGATCGAAGTTTGGTAAGTCCGAGGGTGGCGCAATTTGGCTTAACCCCGACATGCTGAGCCCGTATAAGTTCTACCAGTTCTGGCTCAATACGGCCGACGAAGATGTTGTTCGCATGCTCAAAGTCTTCACATTCCTTGGTCAGGAAGAAATAGAAGAACTCGAAGCAATGGTGGAAGAGCGCCCACAGGCGCGCCAGGCGCAGCGCGTCCTTGCTGAAGAGGTAACGACGTGGGTGCACGGCGCCGAGACAACCGAACGAGTTAAGCAGGCCTCGGCTGTCCTGTTTGGCCGGGCCGAACCGGCCGGCCTAGATGGGCGCACACTTCGTGATGCCACAGCTGAACTTCCGAGCGCGAAAGCTTCAATCGGTCAGGATCTTCAGGACGTTCTTGTCGAACTCGGCTTGGAAAAGGGCAGGGGAGCAGCAAGGCGCACAATCGGTTCAGGCGGCGTGTACATCAACAACGTCAAGGTTGAAGATGAAGACCGTGTTCTCGAACAGAGTGATGTTCTTGCCGGCGACGTAATTTTAATCCGCAAGGGGCGTCGAAATATGACCGTGGTTCACGTCGGCGCAATCTAAAACCGCCAGAATTCGCGGAAAAGTCGCTGTGACCAGCAACACCGCGTGGCAGTTTGACGGAAGTTGTCCAAGTGCGTAAAGTAAATACCTGTTGCCAAGGAGTGCTAACGAAGTCCTAGAGATTATTACTAAGACATCGTGCGCTCTAAACAAGATCGATCATCTCGATCTTTGACAAAAGGCAATGCGAGCTCTAAGATAGAGTTCCTCCCTTCGGATCGACTCGAGAAATCGGGTTATTTCGAATGTGGGTGTGTTGTTTGATATCTCAATAGTGTGTCAGCTTTTTATGTTGTATTTTTTATGGTTTGGCTGGCTTTCCTGTTTTTTGGGGGGGTTGGTTGGATCTTTTTTATGCCATGGCTGGTGTCCTGCTTTTGGGTGGGGTGTTGG
>JAAYGH010000272.1 GCA_012727825.1 Trueperella sp. | reverse complement strand
TCGACATGATCGGCATCGTTTCCCTCGCGCTCGCGATGCTCTCCTTGCAATTGTTCATCACCCAAGGCCCGAGCCTCGGGTGGACCTCGCCGGCCGCTCTTGGCCTTGCAGCACTGCTCGTCATTTCGATTATCGTGTTCATCCGGCACGAGCGCACCACGGCAGATCCACTTCTTGATTTCGCAGTATTCAAAAACCGCACGTTTACCGGTGCTGTCACCGCCAACTTCTTGGTGACCACCACGGCCGGCATGATTACCGTTGCTCTCTGGGTCATGCAAGGCTCGGGGCAGGGCTACGACGCTACTCGCGCCAGCTACCTGACCATCGGTTACGCGGTCTGTGTGCTTCTATTCATCACCACTGGTGAAAAAATGATGAAGTCGCTGGGCTACCGGATCCCGATGACCCTCGGCGCCACCCTCGTGGCGACTGCGGTGGTGCTCCTAATGTTTACCAATCTGCTCGTCAGCCAATACGCCATCATTGCCGTTATTGCGTTCTCCCTGTACGGAACCGGCTTGGCCTTCTTTGCAACGCCGACGACGACGGCCGCGCTGAACTCGTTATCTTCAGATATCGTCGGAGCCGGTTCGGGTATTTTAAAAATGGCATCATCGCTCGGATCGGCCATCGGTCTAGCAGTCGCTTCCACCGTGTTCACGATGTTCTCACAAGATGGCTCCGGATCCGAGATCGTCGGGCGCATCATCGAATACACCGGAGAACAGTCCAACCTCGCAGTCAGGCAGGCTGGCACGATTGCGCTCGCAACCCTCCTGATCGGCGCAATCATCGCGATCATCGCCATCTGGTTCCTCGTTCCTTCGCGCAAGGAGCAATTCGCTGCGGAAGAAGAACTCGAGAGCTAGCCCCCCACTCACGTGTGGAATTAATCCCGCACACCAGTTTTCGCTTCGCGGGTGAGGCTTGCGAGAACGTCGACTGCGTCCCCTGCTTGATCTTCGGGTACGAGCAGATGGTCATGGTAAAATCCCGCCAGAATGTTGCATGAAATTCCGGCATCTGCGAGCGCGCGGGACACCGCCGCCGTCAGCCCTACCGATTCGAGCGAGGAGTGAACGGCCAACGTTAAGCACTCGAATACGGGTCGATCATCTAAGCCCAATAATTTCGCGTCATCAGCACTAATGATGGCGGTGAGCCCCTCAGCCTCGCGAATGCTCGCAAGCAGTTCCACCTCGGTGGGAACGGGATCAAGGACGGCATACACCCAACGCCCACGCCGCAACACCGACATGGATTGCAAAATCTCCGGCAAGGCCGTTAACCCGCCATACGTATCCGTCATAGCTTCACCGTATCAAGCGGACGTGGTGCGGACCGTTGCACGGTTAATCAAAAATGACACCCTGCTCGGGCTCGCGCGCAAGGCGCAGGCACAGGTCGATCTGTTCACGGGTGGTCTTGCCACGTGCGAGCGGGGGCAATTCGTCCATTCCAAAATAGCGCGCGTCAGTAGTTTCAATATTCGGCTCGAACTTTCCGCCCAGGACCTCGCACTCCACGAAAATCTTCCAGATACTCCACGGCAACTCTGGCGTGTTGTGCTGTGAGCGGTCCTGAATCGCCAAGACTCGCACCGCATTCGCGTCGAGGCCGGCCTCCTCTTTGACCTCTTTCTCCACGTTCTGGCGCAAGGTCTCCCCTATGTCAGCCCAGCCTCCCGGCATAGCCCACCCGTCGGCGTCGTGAACCAACAACACCTTGCCCTCGCGCACGATCACCGCGCGCGTATCTAGCTTGGGTGTTTGATATCCGGTCTCGTTATTAAACAGATTGGCGACGACGTCGGTTGGCATATCCGTATAGGCGCCAAGGATTTCTGTGGAGATTGCGCGCAGGCGAGTGTAACGCTCGCGGTCGAAAACATCGGTGGTATAGGTCAGGCCGATTTGGGCGATGGACTGAATCTCCATTGCCCAATCGAGCCACTGTCTTTCGCTACGCATGGTTCTACGTTAGTCGAAAGCTTATTCCATCTCTTGGACCTGGCTTAGTGCCTGAGTGAACACCTCGGCAGGTTGCGCACCCGAGACGGCGAGCTTGCCATCAAAAATAAAGAACGGAACGCCCTGAATGCCGATCTGGCGTGCTGACTGAATCTCGGCGTTGACGTGGTCGGTGTAGTCCGTACCTTCCGCAATCTCGCGAATGCGCTCGCCATCGAGGCCGACCTCTTCACCAAATGCCACGAGCTGATCCACATCGGCAAGGTTCTTACCGTTGGTGAAGTATCCGATCTTTACCGCGTGATCCCACTCGTTACCCTTGCCCTCTTCACGGGCGTAGTGGCCGATTCGGTGCGCATCCCACGTATTGACCACGGGAGCCTCGCGCCAGTTGTACGTCAAGCCCACCTCGGCAGCGCGCTGTGCAAGCCCATCTTGCATCTGATCGATCTGCGCGCGGTCCATGCCCTTCCCTTTTTCAAAATATTCGTACGGGTCGGTCGCTTCCTTGGGCGCACTGGGGTCGAGCTGAAATGACCGCCAGGTGATCTCCACGGCGTCTGCGCCATCGAAGGATTCGAGTGCGATGGAAAGGTTGCGCTCGCCGAGCGTACAGAACGGGCAAATGTAATCGGACCAAATGTCTATCTTCATACAACACACAACGAGTGAGGACGTGAAATAATTCCCCGTCGCTAATAAACGTGACCACTCACATCCTGAGAATATGCTGGGAATCCACAATGACCACACACGTTCGAGTCTTCGCGGTCTACACTGCAGACCAATGGCAACTCACACAATAGATGCTCGGGTAACCGATTCCGAGCCACGCGTTCGCCGTGCCCCCGCACGGACATCCCACACCCAAGAAATTGCGACCGTCCTCATCGTCGTTGCACTCCTCGTGGGACTCAACCTCGTCTCCAAACTCACTGTGCTATCTGGCTGGGTCTTCACCGTACCGATTGGTGTTGGGCTGATTTTGCTCGTCGGCCGCGCCATGGGCATCACGTGGAAAGACATCGGCCTCTCTCGAGAAACTCTGAAAAAGGGGCTCTGGTACGGCGCGGTTGCCGGTGTCATCGTCATGGGCGGCGTCACCATCGGACTTTTGTTGCCCATCACCCGACCACTATTTTTAGATGAGGGTTTTGCTTCGATGCGCACGGCCATACTCAGCGCATTCGTCATCATCCCGCTCCAAACTGTCCTTCCAGAAGAGCTTGCATTTCGCGGGGTGCTCCACGGTTCGCTCGCAAAATTGGGTGGCCTGCGGGCGACTGTGATCGTGGGTTCCAGTTTGTTTGGGTTGTGGCACGTGACGTCCTCGCTGGACATGGCAGCCGGAAATCAGGGACTGACCGCGATTCTTGGCCAGGGCACATTCGCCCAACTCGTTGGGATTGGGATCGCCGTGGTGGCGACGTCGTTCGCGGGGCTCGCGTTCACGTGGCTACGGCATCGCTCCGAATCAATTTTGGCACCGATGGGTTTGCACTGGGCGTTTAACGGGTGCGGAG
>JAAYGH010000271.1 GCA_012727825.1 Trueperella sp. | reverse complement strand
GGCTGTGGGCAGGTGTTCGGCGCGCTCCCACACGCGGTTGAACACGTCCATCCCTGCGCGGTCGATCACGCCTTCCACGAACTTTTCGCCGCCGGTGTACTGCTTGACCTTGGCGGTCATGCCCATCCGGTTCGAGATGAAAGCGACGAGCGGATTCTTGTTCGAGCGGCGATCTGCCATCGCTTCGATGATGCGGTCGCGGCCCGGCATGCGCTGGCGCGGAACATTGTTCATGACGTATTCGGCATGCCCCTCCAAGAGCGACATGGTGGCGGTAATCCGTTCGAAGTGCTCCTCGGCTGTGGTCTCCTCGGTGGCCTCGGTGGCCTCGGTGTCCGCGGGAGTATCACTGAGGGACATAATGGTGCGGGCATGGTCGAGGATCGTCTGCGTGAGCCATGGCGCTGCCGCGAATTGGACCGCGTGAGTGAGCTCGTGGACGGCAACCCACAGGGAGAGGTCACGGCGGTCGAGATCATAATTTTGGCGGAACGATGCCACGTTTGGGGCAATGAGGTAGAGGCGCCCCTCGTCAGACGTATAAGGGTCGAACTGGCCAAGAATCCGCGGGGCGACAGCCGAGAGCACGAGCGAGAGTTCCGCCGTCCCGATGGGGTTATCCTCCGGCGGGAGCATCGCCTCAATCGAGACGGCCGCCGCCCCGGCCCATGATGCCCGGTCCACCACAAGCACCTCCACCTTGGCCGCCTGCTTCGCGGCCTCGGTCAACCCGGTAATTTTCGACACGAGATGCGGAGCGCGCATGGCCTGTGTCCGCAAATCACGGACGGTCGCTTTTGCTCTCGCCTGAGGTAGTGGAGGGCCGCCGCCGGACAGAACTTTGGCAACTCGTTGAACAGTGCGTGGATCAATGGTCATGCACCCAAGATTAGTAGTCGCGCGCGCCCGGTGCCCTGAAAGTTGCTCAGGGTGAAAGAAATGAGCCGAGGTGGGGTGCGCGAGCGAACCCGGCCGGGCGATCGTCGTCGTTGGAATGCGTGCCGGGCTAGAGAGACGCGAGTGCGTCGAGGAACTCGTCTTGGAGCACGCGCGAGGCAGGCGCCGTGCCTATCTCGAGGTTGTCCATGAGGATGACGAACGTCAGCGGGTAGCCCGAATCGGTAAGCATGTATCCAGACAGCGAGATCGCCTCGAGAAGCGTGCCGGTTTTTGCGCGGACTTGACCCTCGATCTCGGTGCCGTGGAAGCGTTGGCTGAGCGTGCCGTCAAGTGCGCTGACCGGTAGGCCGGAGGGAATGGCGGCGAGCGAGCACGCGTCACACTCCCAGGTGAGTGTGAGGATGTCGAAGATGATGTTGGCGGTTAACCGGTTGGTGGCAGACAAGCCCGACGAGTCGCCGAGGATAATGCCGTCAGTTCGGACGCCGAGCTCGTGCATGGCCTTCAGGCGGGCCTCGTTCGCGCCATCGAAGGATCCACCAAAGCCTGCCTCGAGGCCCACGAGGTGGCCGAGCACTTCAGCAACGGAGTTATCGGAGACGAGGAGCATGTAGTCCACGAGGTCGCGTATGGGCGCGGATTCGATGCGGGCAAGTTCGGTGGCATCGACGGGCGTGGCCGAACGGCCGACCGCGGTAACCTCGATCCCCTCCTCTCGCAGGCGCTCGGCGAAGGCATCGCCAGCGTGAATGTCTGGATTACTGAGATAGCCGACGTTATCCACACGGCCGCGGTCGACGGCGATGGGGCGCAACTCCATCACATAGTTGCGGTTCCCGCCTTCGATGTCGGTGTAGTACTGGGGGCCAGTAAATAGCGTG
>JAAYGH010000270.1 GCA_012727825.1 Trueperella sp. | reverse complement strand
CGTAAACGGTCGCATAGCGTACACGTGGTCGATCGCCTTCGAGGACGATCTGGATCGCAACCTGCGCGGAATCCGATCGCTGATCGAACTGCCCCGGTACCGATTCCACCGCGAAAACCACCGAATCGCTCGGGTCAACACCGGCCGCCTCAAGATCCTCAAAGGCCACTTCAGTCTGTGGCTCAAAGAATACCGAGCCGGTCACAGCCGCGAACTGCTCGTCACTCAGCCCTTCGACGTCGTACCTGTGCACAACTCGAACCGACTCGAGTCCGCTGATGCCCACAACGTCTCGCAGGTCTCGAGCAAGGGTGCGAGCTTGAGTATCAAAGGCTGGCTTCTTTTCGACATAAATGCGATGAACCACGATCTTCTCTCCAGTGTTAGTTACGAATTTCTTCGACAAGTACCGGACCGCCTTGGCCGGGAGCGTCTTCTTCGAGTGGCGCCGTTGGGACGGGCGTGGCGCGCTGAATGTGCTGCGCGCCAATATCGGTGCGGTAGTGCGCGTCTTTAAACGTGATCCGCGCTATATCCGCGTAGGCGAGATCAACAGCCTCATCGAGAGTCGGCGCGGTACCCACCACGCCAAGCACCCTGCCGCCTGCCGTCACTAGGCTACCGGCGTCATTGCGGGCGCCAGCGACGCGCACTCTGCTGACAATGTCTTGCGGAATGTCAATTGGATGGTCGCACTCAATCGGACCCGGATATCCACCGGACGCCATGATGATGCAGGCGGCGCCGCCATCGGAAAACTCCACTCGGGTCTGCGCCAAGGTCCCGTTGGTGGTCGCCTCCATGATGTCAAGTAGGTCTGACTGGAGGAGTTCGAGGACCACCTGAGTTTCCGGATCGCCAAACCGGCAGTTGTATTCGATAACTCGCGGCCCGTCCTGGGTTAGCATCAGCCCCACGTACAGGCACCCCTTGAATGGCATGCCCTCCGCCGACATGCCGCGCACGGTCGGCTCGAAAATGGTACGCATGCACTCCTTGGCGAGTTCCTCGGTGTACATGGCGATGGGCGCAACCGCGCCCATACCTCCGGTGTTCGGGCCAGTATCTCCATCGCCAACGCGCTTATGATCGGCAGCCGGGACCATGGGTTTGATGGTCTGACCATCGCAAAAAGCTAAGACGCTGACCTCCGGGCCCACCAAAAATTCCTCGATAACTATCCGGTGTCCGGAGGCGCCGAATCGACCTTCCGACATCGACTCACGTACCGCGGTCCGCGCTTCCTCGCGCGTCGTTGCAATAGTCACGCCTTTGCCCAGTGCGAGCCCGTCCGCCTTCACAACGATTGGCATCGGCGCCGTTTGGAGAAATTTGAGTGCGTGCGCCTCATCGTCGAACGTTCGCGACATCGCAGTAGGAATGTCGTGGCGCTTCATGAAATCTTTAGCGAAAGCCTTGCTACCCTCGAGCCGCGCCGCAGCCTTCGTGGGTCCGAAGGACGGGATTCCGGCCTCCTCGAGCGCATCGACGGCTCCTAAAACCAACGGATCGTCCGGGCCGACAACGACGTAGTCGATCGCGTGCTCAACCGCGTATGCCACCAGCGCATCGATGTCCGTCGCGGCGATGGGTACGCAGTGGGCTTCCCGCGCAATTCCACCATTGCCGGGAGCCACGTAGATCTCTGGCCGGCGCGGGCTTTCATTGAGTTTACGGACGATGGCGTGCTCTCGCCCACCGCCACCAATCACGAGAATTTTCATGCAACACCCTTAGGATTCGTTGATTTCCTGCGACGAACTTGGGCCGCGACGTACTCGGCGGCGCGCGGTAAAATGCGCCATTCCGCCTGCTCCATGACGCGGCGCTGAAGACTTGGCGGCGTATCGGTCGCAAGGACTGGCACCGGCTCTTGGACGATGATTTGGCCAGCATCTGGCTCGTCATTGACGTAATGGACGGTGGCACCCGTAACTTTGACCCCGCGGGCTAAGGCTGCCTCGTGGACGCGCAGTCCCCAGTAGCCTTTCCCACCAAAAGCCGGCAGCAACGACGGATGGATATTGATCATCGCACCCTCGTAGCGCGCGACGACAGCCGGGGGGACGACACTCAAGAAGCCAGCGAGGACCACCATATCGACGTCGTGCTCAGTGAGTTTGCCGTTTAACAGCTGAGCAAAGTGACCGCTCTGCTGGTCGGACGCCTTCGCAGGGACGACTGCGG
>JAAYGH010000269.1 GCA_012727825.1 Trueperella sp. | reverse complement strand
GCCGAAAGGGGTCAACGGTAGAGATATCGTGAGTCCGCTTGCAGGTATCGCTCGTACTGACGTGCTGATGGTCGGCGGCGCTTTCGGTATTCTCGGTTACCTGGTCAACAACTTCTTCGCTTGGATTTTGCCCACCTTCAAGGCAGGCGATCCGTCCCTTCACTATGGCAGCGAAGTTATTGGCGCAACTGACACGGTGGCACTGACGATTATCGTTCTCTCGATCGTCGTTCGCTATGCGTTTGGTAGCACAGGCATGTTCAAGAAGGTCAATGGTCTTGGGCTGATGGAAGTCGGCGAAGGTAAGCACTGGGTTGAACATCAGGAGAAGTGGGGAGTCTCTGCTGCACACGGTTTGACCTCCGGTCTGATGTCCGCATTTGCGACCCTCGTGGTAGTCCAGTTCGTCTTCGAGGCGCAACCCGGGATTGTGAACCACGCGCAGCTGATTGGCTGGGCGATCTCGGCAGTGACCTTGCTCTTCCTCAGCCTGGGCATGAAGACGCCCGTTACCCATCACATGACAATCCTTGCGTCGATCGCGGCACTGAAGTTTGCTCCGATCATCGCTGGCACGTCAGCTGTTGGTGAATGGACGTCCACCCATATGGCGATCGCATTGATCATCGGCGGTATCGTCGGTGCGCTCGGCGCTCTGCTCGGCGAGGCTCTCGCGCGTTCGACAAACGCCAATGGCGATACGCACATCGATCCTCCGGCCTTTGCAATTTGGGTCGGTACCTCGGTCCTGTACGGAATCACTGCAATCCTTGCTTAACCACGACGAGCTCGCCCGATCGCCCTTGATCGGGCGGGCTCATCCGCGCCAACCAACGCGCGGGATGGCCCCTCAGGCCCGCAGCCCGCACCCATCAATCAAAAATTCACCACCCCCTCAACTCACCAGTTAAGGAAAGTAGACATGCAGTATTCCCCGCCCACAAAGTTGTACGATGCCTACATTTTTGATCAGGACGGCACGATCTATCTCGGAGAAGAACTTCTTCCCGGGGCTAAGCGCCTCATCGAAGGGCTTCGTGAACTGGGTAGGCCAGTCCGCTTCCTGTCCAACAATCCGACGAAGGATCCGCAGGAGTATAAGGAGAAGCTGGATCGCCTCGGCATTCCTACTCCACTCGACGAGATCGCCAACACGGTGGTCACCACGACTCGCTGGCTGAAGGCACACTACCCGGACGCCGTCGTCTATCCGATCGCAGAAGAGCCGCTCAAGCGTGCGCTTGGCGAGGCGGGCATCAAGATGAGTGAGAACCCGGAAGAGATTGACATCGTCATCGCCTCCTACGATCGCACGTTCGACTATTCGAAACTTCAAATCGCTTTTGATGCGATCTGGTTCCACAAGCGTGCATTCCTCATCACCACGAACCCTGACCGCTACTGCCCATTCCCTGGCGGACGCGGTGAACCCGATGCGGCCTCGATCGTGGCGGCAATCGAGGCTTCTACAGGCACGAAGCTCAAGGCCAACATGGGCAAGCCTGAGCCTGCGATGCTTGAAGCCGCGCTCGGCGACCTCGACGTTGACCCGAAGAACTGCATGATGGTGGGCGATCGCCTCGGAACCGACATCGGCATGGCCGTGCGCACCGGCATGGCTTCAACACTTGTGCTGACCGGTGACAACACCGCTGCAGACGCCGAAGCGTTGCCGAAGGAAGAACAACCCACCTACGTTCTGGACCGAATCGATCTTCTCATTCCCGCGGAGTACCGCGAGCAGTTGGGATGGTCTGATAACGACGACGCCGCCCCCACGGCCTAAACATCGGCGACTGAACGTCACCACACACAAGTCGCTACACACAAATCACCACACACAAATCACCGAACAAAAATCACCAAACCCCAGTCACGACAACTCAAGGAAGAGAAAGATGACCAGCGAAGCAGTAAAGTTTAGATACACCCACGGTCCCTACCTGATGGGCATCGATTTCGGTACGGAATCGTGCCGTGTGGGAATTTTCGATCCAGTCGGCTCACCGGTCGCGTTTGCGGCAACGCCGTACAAGACCACCTACCCGCATCCGGGCTGGGCGGAGCAGGATCCGGAGGATTGGAAGCAGGCACTTATTGCCTCGGCCCATAAGGTGATGGCTCGCGCCGGTATTGAGCCACCTGAGATCGCGGGTATTTCGTATGACGCGACGACGATGACCGTTGTTCCAGTCGACGAGAATGGCGAGCATCTCCGCAATGCGATCATGTGGATGGACGTACGTGCAACCGAGCAGGCTGGCCGCGTCGTGGACTCTAAGTCCACAGCAACGCGGTACACGGGTGGTGGCACACTGCCTCCGACGGCGGAGTGGTTCCCCTTTAAGGCCGCCTGGCTGCGTGAGAATGAGCCGGAGATTTACAACAAGGCATACCGTCTTCTCGACGCCCCGGATTGGCTGACCTACCAGCTCACCGGCCGCTGGACGATCAACATCAACACCGCCGCCCACCGCGCGTACTACGACCGCGATAACGGCGGCTGGCCGGTAGACCTGTACGAAGAGGCAGGCGCAGGCGACGTCTTTGACAAGCTCCCAGAGGACGTCATCGACCTCGGTGTTCACATCGGCGGGCTGACGAAGCGCGCGGCTCGATCGCTCGGGCTGCTGCCGGGTACTCCAGTGGCACAGGGCGGTGGCGACGCGTGGCACGGCCAGATCGGCCTGAACGCGCTGAGCCCGGGCAAGATGTCCCTCGTCACCGGTTCCTCGCACGTCATGTCCGGCCAGTCCGACGAACCGGTTTCCGGCCCGGGCTTCTTCGGCGGTTATACCGACGGCGTTGTGCCCGGCCAGTACACGGTGGAGGCGTCGCTGACGTCCTCCGGTTCTGTTCTCAAGTGGTTTAAGGACCAGTTCTGCCAGGACATCGAGAAGGCCGCGAACGAGCTCGGCATCTCTGCCTATGACGTCCTCAATACGCGTTCACGTGAGATCCCAATCGGCTGTGAAGGCCTGATTATTAACGAATACTTCCAGGGCAACCGCACGCCGTGGTCGGATGCGAAGGCTCGCGGTGTGTTCACCGGGCTCTCGCTTGGACACACCCGCGAGCACATGTATCGCGCGATCCAAGAGGCTGTCTGCTATGGCGTCGAGGCGTCGATGCGCAAGCTCAAGGATGCTGGTTTCGAAGTCAAGGAGTTTGTGGGGGCGGGTGGCGCGACCAAGTCGCGCGACTGGATGCAGATGCATTCCGACGTCACAGGTATCCCGATCGTCATGACGGAGGTTGGCGACGCCGTGAGCCTCGGCTCGTGCATCCTCGCTGCCGCTGGCTCGGGCATCTACGATTCGGTGCAGGAGGCTGCGGACGCGATGGTTCACGAACGTGAACGTATCGAGCCGAACATGGATGCCCACGAGGAGTACAAGTTCTACGCCGACAAGTACGTCGAGCAGTACGCGCTCAATCAAGACCACATCCATTCGGTTGTGGATCACGTCGTTGACACCCGTAAGTAGCCGGACGTAGGCAGACAAGTGGCGGTCAAGCAGACGCAAGAAGAGCGGCAGACGGGAATCATCGAGCTCATTATTGAGAACGGTGTGACCCGCGTCGAAGAGCTGTCCGAGCATTTCGATGTCTCTGCCATGACCTTGTATCGTGACTTGGCCGCCCTTGAGGCCCGCCAGATCATCACGCGGAACAAGGGAGCCATTTCGCTTCTCGCGGCTTCGATTTCGGAGACCCCGTTCGAATTCCGACAGCGCCAGGAGATGGACGCGAAATTGGCCGTCGGCAGGGCAGCCGCAAAGATTGTGGACCGCTATTCCACCGTGTTTGTGGACGATTCGACGACGGCCTACAACGTCATCGACCACATTCAGGATCCGGGTTCAAAGGCGTTCATTACGAACTCCTTGGCGTCGGCCCGCAAGATCGCAGATTCCGAGCACAAGAGCATGACAGTGGTCGGTGGCAGACTTGTACGCCAATTGGACGCGATGTTTGGCCCGACGACGACCCGCACGGTCCGCGAGCTCGCGTTCGAAACCGCCATTTTCGGCACGGCATCGATCAAGGATGGGACGATCTTCCATCCGTACTCCGAGGTGGCCTCGTTCAAGAGCGAACTGATCAAGCGAGTGGACGTGCCGATCCTCGTGGCGACCGGATCAAAGTTTGACCGCGTTGCACTGCACCGGATCGCCGATGTGGCCGATTTTAAGTATCTCGTGGTGGATGACTCAGTATCAGCTGCCACGTTTAAAGACATAAGTTCTCTGACTCAAGTGATCATCGCAGATCGCTAAGAAAGGATTTATCATGACTGAACTCATCCAGAAGGCGCTCGAAACCGCCACTGAAACCAAGGACATTATTTTCGGTAACGATGTCAACAAGGAAATCGGGCCCATGTTCAAGCGGCTCTATCCCAATGCGAAGGCAATCATCGTGGCCGACGACAACACGTGGGGAGCGGTCGGCGACGTGGTCGTCAAATCGCTCGAAGAGGCCGGAGTGGAGTTCGCTGACGAGCCTTATGTGTTCCCCGGAACCCCAACCCTGTACGGCGATTATGACAACACGGAAACGCTCCGCGAAGCGATGCGCCCGTACGAGAACACCATCATGATCTCGCTCGGTGCCGGAACACTCAACGATATTGCGAAGCTCGCCGCGGGTGAGCTGGGCCGTGAGTACATCAACGTGTGTACGGCAGCGTCGGTGGACGGCTTTGCCTCCTTCGGTGCATCGATCTCGAAGGACGGCTTCAAGATCACCCGCTCGTGCCCGGCTCCCGCAGCACTCATCATGGACGTGCCGACCATGGTTGAAGCACCCTACCGTCTGACAGCCACCGGATACGGCGACCTCATCGAGAAGATCCCCGCCGGTGCGGACTGGCTGCTCGCCGACGCCCTGGATGTGGAACCGGTCGCCGAGCACGTCTGGCACCTGGTGCAGGACCCGCTGCGGGCCTCGATCGCAGATCCGGACGCCCTCGCCGCCGGCGAACCGGTGGCGATCAGCCGGCTCGCGGAAGGGCTGCTGATGTCCGGGCTGGCGATGCAGGCGCACCAG
>JAAYGH010000268.1 GCA_012727825.1 Trueperella sp. | reverse complement strand
ACTTCGCAGATTCGCCCACGGTGTCCTCTGCCAGCTTGACGTCCTTGCCAAGCAGTTCACTGAGGCGTTCAACAATGGGTGCGAGTGAAAATTCGGGTTTGACCTCACCTTTCGGGCGGCCAAGATGTGCGGACACGATCACCTTCGCACCGGCGTCGGCTAGGCGGGTCAGGGTTGGGAGCGCGGCCCGGATGCGGCCGTCGTCAGTAATATTCTTGTCATCATCGAGCGGAACGTTGAAGTCCGATCGAACAAAGACCTTCTTGCTGGCGAGATCACCTAGCGAATCAATGGTCCTCATGTTTTATCTCCTAGTGTTGTCAGCGTGCAGGTCGCTCTGTAAAAGTGCCCGCACATGATCATCTCATGTGCGGGCACTTGGCTCACGTTATGTCTTAGAGCTTCTCACCAACGAGGACGGCGAGATCAACGAGGCGGTTCGAGTAGCCCCACTCGTTGTCGTACCAGGACACGACCTTGACCTGGTTGCCGATCACGCGGGTCAGCTGCGAATCGAAGATCGAGGAAGCCGGGTGGCTCTCGATGTCCTTCGACACGATCGGATCCTCGGTGTACTCGAGGATGCCCTTGAGGTCGCCCTCAGCAGCCTTCTTGATTGCGGCGTTGACCTCTTCGACGGTGACCTCGCGGTCAGCCTCGAAGGTCAGGTCGGTCACCGAGCCGGTCGGAACCGGAACGCGCATGGCGAAGCCGTCGAACTTGCCCTTGAGCTCAGGGATGACCAGAGCGACAGCCTTAGCTGCACCGGTGCTCGTCGGGATGATCGACAGAGCAGCCGCACGCGCACGGCGCAGATCCTTGTGCGGGCCGTCCATGAGGTTCTGATCAGCCGTGTAGGCGTGGATCGTGGTCATGAGACCCTTGACGATTCCGAACTCATCGTTCAGGACCTTGGCCATCGGAGCGAGACAGTTGGTCGTGCACGATGCGTTGGAGATGATGTGGTGGTTCTCGGGGTTGTAGTCGCCATCGTTCACACCCATCACAACGGTGATGTCTTCGTTCTTACCCGGTGCCGAGATGATGACCTTCTTGGCGCCAGCATCGATGTGTGCCTGAGCAGCCTCTGCGTCAGTGAAGAACCCGGTGGACTCAATAACGATGTCAACACCGAGGTCGCCCCACGGAAGGTTTGAAGGATCGCGCTCTTCGAAAGCCTTCATCGTCTTGTCGCCGATTTTGATCGAATCTTCGGTGAACGTGACATCTTCTTCGAGTCTGCCGAGAATGGAGTCGTACTTCAACAGGTGTGCGAGGGTCTTATTATCCGTCAGATCGTTGACTGCAACGATCTCGACGTCAGCACCCAGATCGAGAACTGCACGCGCGAAGTTACGGCCGATGCGGCCAAATCCATTGATTCCAACCTTAATGGTCACTCTTAATCCTCCTTGTGTGGGCTTCCACACGTTGCTTATAGATAATCGGGAAATTCCCGCAACGATTCCGGACTCGCGTCTCACGGGGCCGCTTTCGTTTCACCCATAATTCTACCTCGCAACGGGCCTATTCAATAGGGACCAAAGGGGAAATGAGGCGGACCTTTCACGCATGGCTGATATGTGGAGAGCCAATCCTTAAGGATTCCTTAAGAATTACGTTGGAGCGCTGTGACGGCACTCATGGTGTCAGGGATTGACAGCTCTTGGGCTCGCTTGTCCGCCATCGTATTGAGCCTGCGAAGGCGACCAGCAACCGCATCTTTGGTCGCGGGCGGGTCGAGGCGATCACCCAGCATATTAAGCGAGTCTTCCGGGTATTTAATGCGATATTCCCCCACTTCGCGAAGATTGGCCGGCACGTCGTCACCCAAAATCTCAAAGGCACGCTTCACACGAATAACAGCCACGACGGCCGCGTCGGCTGAACGTCGCATGTTGGCATCGTCGAAGTTGGCAAGCCGGTTTGCCTGACCGTGTACTTCGCGCTCAGTGCGCAGATCCTCCCACTTGAGGACGGCATCGTTCGAGCCCATGTGTGTGAGCATGTCTGAAATGGCATCCCCTTCACGAATATCGACACGAAAAGCTCCTCTGGCCTCGCGTGCGCGATACGAGATATCCATTCGCCGCGCCAAGCCACCAATCCCGTAGGCGGCTTCAAGTGAGGGGCAGGTGATTTCAAGCGCAGCATTACGGCCGGGTTCCATAAGCGTGCCCCGTGCCAGAAAGGCACCGCGCCACGCTGCTGCGGCATCAGCTTTCGAGCCACCCACGATTTGTGGCGGTAAACCTCGAACGGGCCGGCCGTGCGGATCAAGAAGTCCAAGGCGCCGGGCAATTCGCTCACCATTTTGCGCAATCCGCACAATGTAGGTGTTCCCGCCTCGCCCGGAGTTCTTCACCACGAGCAGATCGGCGTCGAAACTAAAAAGCTTCTTGATCAGCTCACATAGGTGGCGGGCAGCTCCTGGGTGATCGAGCTCAGCCTGAAGCGTCACTACCCCACCATTAATGTGGAGGCCGCCAGCAAAACGGAACATGACCGACACTTCGGCCGTCATCGACGAGACGACCCGCGGATAAACCGCAGACAGTTCGTCTTTTGCCGTTGTAGTCAAGGCGGACATAGTTCCTCCAAATCAAAAGGGGCCGTCAAGATGTGTCAGTCTACGTTACTGGTGAGAAACGTCCGTACGACTTTAGTCGTTACTGAAGATCTCCCGCTCTAGTCGCTGCTGAGGAGCTCCCGCAGAGTCGATGCAAAGAACAGTGGATCGTGACGCTCTGGATCGTGCCGATCAGCTAGGGGACGTGCGAGGACCACCGCACCAGTCTCGGCGGAAGCGGCCTCGAAGTTGCTCCAAATAATGTCTGCGTCTTCGTCCACGAGAACGGCATCGAGAGTGAGACTCGGTGCATGCTCGTGGAAGGAACGAATGTGATCTGAGGCGCTCAACATCCGAGTTTCGTCATCAGGCACGAGATTGATGACGAGAGCACGGCGTGCCCTGGTAGAAATAAGAGCCTCGTAGAGATCGGGGACCAGTAAATGGGGAATGACCGAGGTGAACCATGATCCTGGTCCGAAGATCACCCAGTCGGCGTCCTCAATGGCGTCGATCGCCTCCTGGAATGCGGGCGGATTGTGCGGTACGACGCGGACCTTCTTGATCTCAGCCCGACACGTAGCAACCGCAACCTGACCTGAGATCGTACGTTCACCCGTGCTATCGACGATGTCCGCCTCAATTCGCAGCGGAGCTGCCGACATGGGAAGCACTTTCCCCTTGATGTCTAGCAACCGGCCCACAAGGTCGAGTCCTTGCACCGGATCGTTGAGCAAATCCCACACTCCAGTAATCAGCAGGTTTCCCAGCGAATGGCCGTTGAGAGGACCGTCGGAGCTAAATCGGTATTGAAGGACGTCTCGCCACGTCAATCCCCACTCACCGTCGTCGCATAACGCGGACAGTGCCATCCGAAGATCGCCCGGGGGCAAAATGTCGAACTCTTCACGTAAGCGCCCGGAGCTACCGCCATCGTCGGCAACAGTAACGATCGCTGTGATGTTGGGGGTGAGCAGGCGCAGAGCACTTAGCGTGGCATAAAGGCCGTGCCCGCCGCCCAGAGCAACAACTTTGGCATCCCGTAAATGAGAACTCCTCATGATTATTCGCGCCCCAGATCTCGATGTAGGTTGCGAACGTTGTGACCACGGGAGCGCATGATTTCGCCGAGCTTCTCACTCATCGCAACTGAGCGATGCTTACCACCTGTGCATCCAATCGCGATGGTCACGTAAGGCTTCAGCTCGTGCTGATATCCGTCAAAAATCGGTTCGAGCAGGTCCGCATATCCCTGAATAAATTCTTCTGCGCCATCCATT
>JAAYGH010000267.1 GCA_012727825.1 Trueperella sp. | reverse complement strand
TGGCGCACGTCGAGAACGCCGACGACGAGGAAAAGGCTCGCGTCCTTGAGGCCGAGAAGGCTGGCAAGGCACGCAAGGGCATCGTCTCCAAGCTCGAAAGCTAGGCGTAGCCGCGTCAATCGCCAGAGCGAAGACGCAGTAATCGGCTAGGCGACGTACCGAATTGAAGGGGACGTACCGAATTGAAGGGGGCGTACCAAAAGGATGGGATATTTTGACTTTTGGTACGTCCCCTAGGTTTTTACCCGGTGGCATGCGCCAAATTCGAGCAGGGGCATGCCCTGCAGTCCGCCGACAGACATTCCTCGGCTAGCCTGCGCTGATCATGTGCCAACAGCGAAAAAGGGCACGGTTCGGGAAGTAATCGCGAAGCCAATCGTTAGTATCGATTGAGTGAATAAGGGAGCGCGCCGTGCACTGCGCGCAGGCCCGAAAAAATCAGTCCAGCCCGAAAGGGCGAAGGAGGAGGCATGGACATGCCACAATCAGCTGTCGGCGGCCAAAATCTTGGCCTCGGCGACTCTATCTACAATCGGCTCCTGAAGGAGCGGATCATTTGGCTCGGCGATCAGGTCACTGACGAGCTTGCCAACATGATTTCAGCTCAGCTTCTTTTGCTGGCCGCAGAGGATCCGGACAAGGATATCTACCTGTACATCAACTCGCCCGGCGGTTCTGTCACGGCGGGTATGGCCATCTTTGACACGATGCAATACGTGAAGCCCGACGTGGCCACAGTCGGTATGGGCCTGGCGGCGTCGATGGGTCAGTTCTTGCTGACCGCAGGCGCAAAGGGCAAGCGGTACATCACCCCACATACCCGTGTTCTCATGCACCAGCCGCTCGGCGGTGTGAGTGGCACGGCAACCGAAATCCGTATTAATGCGGACCTGATCCTGCAGATGAAGCAGGAGCTCTCGGCGCTCAACGCGCAACACACGGGTAAGTCAGTCGAGCAGATCCTCGAGGATTCGGACCGCGACAAGTGGTTCACAGCTCGCGAGGCGCTCGAGTACGGCTTCGTGGACCACATCATCGAACACTCGTCGTCAGTGGTGGGCGGCGGCGGCGTTGACCGCGGTGCCACGACCGAAGCTGACGAGAACTAGGAGGAGACCACAATGATGACCAACAACGGAATGATCCTCCCAGGTGCAGGCGCATATGCTGGCATGACGGGTGGCACAGCTGGCGGAACAGCTCCGCAGATGCCGTCTAGCCGCTACGTGCTACCGAGCTTCGAAGAACGCACGCCATACGGCTACAAGCGTCAGGATCCATACGCGAAGCTT
Source organism: Trueperella sp. (assembly GCA_012727825.1). Classification (GTDB taxonomy): domain Bacteria; phylum Actinomycetota; class Actinomycetes; order Actinomycetales; family Actinomycetaceae; genus Trueperella. The sequence continues at coordinate 2,904 of JAAYGH010000267.1, read as the reverse complement.
TTCGAGGATCGCATTGTTTTCCTCGGCGTTCAGGTTGATGACGCGTCTGCCGACGACGTCATGGCTCAGCTTCTCGTTCTGGAATCGCTGGATCCCGAATCGCCGATCACGATGTACATCAACTCGCCGGGTGGCTCGTTCACCGCAATGACGGCGATCTACGACACGATGCAGTACGTCAAGCCCGAGATCCAGACTGTCTGTCTTGGTCAAGCAGCTTCGGCTGCCGCGATTCTGCTTGCCGGTGGCACGCCGGGCCGTCGCCTCGCATTGCCGAACGCTCGCGTGCTGATCCATCAGCCTGCCATGCAGGGTGCTCAGGGTCAGGCATCGGATATCGCGATTATCGCTGACGAAATTGACCGGATGAACCAGTGGCTCATCGACACGCTCGCAGAGCACACCGGGCAGGATCCAGAGCAGATCAAGCTCGACATCGCGCGCGATAAGATCCTCTCGGCTGAGCAGGCCAAGGATTACGGCATCGTTGATCAGGTGCTGACTTCGCGTAAGAAGAGCCCGCAGGCCATCGAAGGCTGACGCGTCGAAACAGGATGGCTACGAACGATCGGTGACCGATCGGCGTCGTGACAAAGAGTTTCAGTAAAGCGGCGGAAGGTGACGTGTGATGCGTTGCCTTCCGCCGTCTCATTTCCAAAGGCGTGCCACACTGGAAGCGCGCGCCTTTTTGGTGTGGAATAGGGTCACGATATGAAAGAGGGTGCACGATGACTCGCACAGCTGATGCGGCTGACGCACTAAAGTGCTCATTTTGTCAGAAGTCCCAGCGCCAAGTCCGCAAACTGATCACGGGCTCAGGCGTCTACATCTGCAACGAGTGCATCGAGCTGTGTAACGAGATCATCGAAGAAGAATTTGGTGCTGAGGCCGAAGCGAAACCATTGGGTGAGCTACCCAAGCCGAAAGAGATCTACGAGTTCCTTAATGAATACGTCGTTGGCCAAGATGGAGCCAAGCGCACGCTCGCCGTGGCCGTCTACAACCACTACAAGCGAATCCGCGCCCAAGATGCGATGGCAAACGCGAAGAAGGACGACGATCATGTGGAAATCGGCAAGTCCAATATTCTCCTGATTGGCCCAACCGGAACAGGCAAGACCTACCTCGCCCAGACGCTTGCCAAGATTCTCGACGTGCCATTCGCGATGGCCGATGCCACGGCTTTGACCGAGGCGGGTTACGTGGGCGAAGACGTCGAAAATATTTTGCTCAAGCTGATCCAGGCAGCCGACGACGACGTGGCGCGCGCCGAGCGGGGCATCATTTACATTGATGAAATCGACAAGATTTCACGCAAGTCTGAGAACCCGTCAATCACCCGTGACGTGTCGGGTGAAGGTGTTCAACAGGCGCTCTTAAAGATTATTGAAGGTACGGTCGCGGCCGTTCCGCCACAGGGTGGGCGCAAGCATCCGCAACAGGAGTTCATCGAGATCGACACGTCCAACGTGCTGTTCATCGTGGCCGGCGCGTTCGCCGGGATGGAAGAAATTGTCTCCTCGCGTACGGGCCGCCGCGGGATCGGTTTTGGTTCCTCGTTGCACGAGGCGGCAAAGGCTGGGGACCTACTCAAGCAGACGACCCCCGAGGACCTCCACAAGTTCGGGTTGATCCCAGAGCTCGTCGGCCGCCTCCCAGTGATCGCCACCGTTGACGAGCTCACGGAGGAGGATCTCGTCGAGATTCTTCAAACCCCGCGTAACGCTCTGGCAAAGCAGTACCAGAAGATGTTTGAGCTTGACGGTGTCGCCCTCGAGTTCACTGACGGCGCGTTGATTAAAATCGCAGAGGAGGCCCTATCGCGTGGCACGGGTGCCCGCGGTCTGCGCTCGATCCTCGAGAAGCTCTTGAGCGAACTCATGTTTGAGCTTCCCTCACGTGACGACGTGGAAAAGGTACTAATTGATGACGACGCCGTTGCAGGCACCGGGGATCCCACGCTGGTGTTGACCACCCGGAAGAATAAGACGGCCTAGGAGCTAGGATGCCCGACATGCCATTGGAACCACACCCGCGCACACACGAGAATCCCGTGCTGGATATTCCGAGCGAACTCGATAACTTCCGAAAGACGATAGATAATCTGGACGCGGCACTCGTGCACATTTTAGCGGAGCGATTTCGATGCACCCAGCAAGTGGGCAAGCTGAAGGCAGACTACGACCTGCCGGCCTCAGACAAGGCGCGGGAGGCACGGCAGGTCGCTCGTTTGCGGAAGCTCGCTGAAGAATCAGACCTCGATCCGGTCTTTGCCGAAAAATTCCTCAAATTCATCGTTGCCGATGTGATTCGGCACCACGAACAGATCGCGGCAGAAAAGAAGCAGTAGCGAGCGTCGTGGGGCTCTACTTCTCGTAGATGCGTTCGATGACGTTCGCGTAGTCCGTGAGTACCGCGCTGCGCTTCACCTTGAGCGACGGCGTCATGTATCCGTTCTCTACTGTGAAGTCGCCGGGAAGAATCTCGAACTTTCGAATCGATTCGGGGCGTGAGACGTGCTCGTTCGTCCGCTTGATCGCACGGTCGATCGCAGCAATGATCTGCGGATCGGTTATTGCTTCGGTTGCGGACATGGGCGCAAGCCCGCGATTGCTCAGGTACTGAGGAAGCGCCTCGGCGTCGATTGTGACGAGCGCGGAAATGAACGGCTTCTGGTCACCGACCACCACAACCTGCGAGATGATCGGATGGGAACGCAGGCGGTCCTCCAGCTCGGCTGGTGCGACGTTCTTGCCACCTGCCGTCACAATAATTTCCTTCTTGCGGCCAGTGACCCACACGAAGTCGTCCTCGTCCACGCGGCCGATGTCGCCGGTGCGGAACCAACCATCCTCGGTGAACGCCTCGGCCGTGGCCTCGGGGTTGTTGTGGTACTCCTTGAAC
>JAAYGH010000266.1 GCA_012727825.1 Trueperella sp. | reverse complement strand
TTCCGACACCACCGTCTACTAACCAGCTAGCCCGCTCGCCGGCAACCGGCACAGAGCACGTTCGGCCAGCCTGCACAGAATAACGACGACGCACCGTCGTCGTTATTCTTTTTGAAACAAGACCGCAGGTCAGTGCCGGGACGGGCATGCGGCGGCGCATCTATACCCACCCTTTGCCGGAGCCACGCTGTTAGAATTACTCCGCAATCGCTGAAAGGACCCCGCATGCCCGCTTATGAATCATTCCGTGAACCCGTCACAAAAATGGCAGATGGAACGATCAAGCAACTTAATCCTTTTTCAGGCACGGAGGTGTGGACGGTGCCGGGGCGAGCGAATCGCCCGCTCGGCGTGAAGAACCCTGATCCGCAGCCGATCAACCCTGACGACGTCGGGCACCACTGCGCGTTCTGTACCCAGCGAGTGCTTGAAACTCCACCAGAAAAGTCGCGTCTGGTACGCAAAGGCGAAGACGCGGAGATCATACAGACGGACAGCGTGGACATGCTGTCGCGTCAGTGGGAGTTCCGCCGGGTGCCCAACCTGTTCGAAATCCTCTCGTTCGACTACTGGGCGATGAATTATGATTACCGGCTCTCGTCTGAGGCATCTAAGCGGCTCGAAGCCTACGTGGCTGATCCGGCCGGGCGAGCTCACGTCATGGGCGTGCTGCGAAATAAGTTTTCCTCGCGGATGACGGCCGACGAATTCGAGAAGATCTCCGACGCCGACAAGATGGCCGGCGCGTACTCGTTCTTTGGGGGCGGGCACGATCTCGTCGTCGCCAAGCGACACTTCGTAGATGGAGCGACAGACGACACCCAGCTGGCTGGCTCGGGCACGCTCACTCCGCAAGAGCACGAATGGTACATGCGCCTCACCATCGATGCGATGAAGGATTTGTATGCGTCCAACCGCTACGTGCGCTACGTGCAGGTCTTCCAGAATTGGCTCAAACCGGCGGGAGCGTCGTTCGACCACCTGCACAAGCAACTCGTTGCGATCGATCAGCGCACTGTGAATGGTCGCCTCGAGGTCGAGAAGGTTCGAGAGAATCCCAATCTCTACAACGAGGCTGGCATCAACTACGCCGGCTACCACAATCTCATCATCGCTGAGAATGCTCACGCAGTGGCTATAGCCGGGTTCGGGCATCGTTACCCGACACTCGAGGTGTGGTCGAAGTCCGCAAATATCCAGCCGTGGGAGCACACTCGCGACGAAAAGACTGCGATGTCAGATCTCGTGCACGCGATGCATGCAGCAACGGGTACGGACGTTCCCACCAACGAAGAGTGGTACACGAAGCCCGTAGATTCCGACGTCAATATGCCGTGGCGCATCCTGCTGAAGTGGCGCGTATCGACGCTTGCAGGTTTCGAGGGCGGCTCGAAGATTTACGTCAACACGATCGACCCGTGGTCGCTTCGCAACCGCGTGGTGCCACGCTTGCTTGAGCTACGCGCCGAAGGAAAGCTGGCTCGTAACATCAATATTGCGACGGAATGCTCGTGTGAGGTCAACGCGCTGAAGTACAACCCGGCACTTCAATAGGTGTCGGAGGCCGCCACATGATCCTCGGAAATTCTCGACAGGTCGCCTCGCCAGTGGCGCCGTTTAGCCCGCCCGTTGGTGCAGAGCGCATGATCGCCCACCGCGGTTTTTCTGGGCGGTACCCAGAAAACACCCGCTCGGCATTTGACGCGGCGTGGAACTCTGGTGCGCGGGTACTGGAGACCGACGTTCAAGTGAGTGCCGACGGCGAGGCGATCTGCTTCCATGACGACCGGCTTCAGCGCATGACCGGCTGGGAGGGCACGCCTTCCGACTACACCTTCGCTGAACTTCAACAGGCCGTGGTTCGCGGGCCGAATGAGACCGTTGGTGAAATCCTCTCCATGGCTGACTTGCTGGGCTCTTTCCCCAATGCGCACTTCATCGTTGATCTCAAGGATGACCGCGCCATCGAACCGCTCGCTAGAGCGATTCTTAAAACGAACTCCGCCCAACGCGTCTGCGTCACTCATGCGTGGGACGCCTGGCTTGAAGCGGTACGCGAAATCGTCGGGCCTGCCCTCCAACGCGGACTCGGTTGGGAAACGATGGCCGCCCTTGTGAACGCGGCGCGGCGGGGAGTCTCCCCCGATCCGGCGATTCGAGTTGCCAATTACGCTCATATCGGGTGGCAGATCGCTGGCATCAACCTCGCGGCCGATCAGGCATTTTTCCGGCGCTACGTGGAGATGGCACACGATCTCGGCATGGCCGTACGCGTGTGGACCATTAATTCTCCACGCCAGATGGCACGGCTGTTTGACGACGGTGCCGACGCCATTTTCACCGACCACGTGGACGTGGGTCTGAAGGTCGTTGCCGATAGATTCGGAATTTAGTGGGCGGTTCTTAGGTCAGGAGTCGGCGCACGGTGTCGGATACCGGCTGTGCGATCAATGTCTCCGCTGGCCCGATTTGAACGAGCTCTCCCCCATCCATGACCGCGATGCGATCGGCGACAGTGACGGCCTCGTCTCGATCGTGAGTCACGTACAGCGCCGTGGCCCCAACCGCCGTGAGTATGTCGCGCAGATCCGTCGACAGCCGCGTACGCAGAATACGATCCAGGGCGGACAGCGGCTCGTCGAGCAGCACCACTTCGGGGCGTGGGGCCAACGTACGAGCCAAGGCCACGCGCTGCGCTTGACCGCCAGAGAGCGTCGAAATCGGTCGGTTCCCGTACCCGTCGAGGCCAATGAGACTCAGCAACTCGGTCACCCGCTCGGCGCGCGCCTGCTTTGCCATCCCTAGGATTTCCAGACCATATTCAATATTGCGCGCAACGTTGCGATGCGGGAAGAGCATGCCGTCTTGGAAGACCATCCCGATATTTCTCTGATGCACGGGGACGCGTGCGACGTCCTTGCCATCGAGCAACACGGAGCCGGTGGCGGCCTCAAGCCCAGCGACCGCCCGTAACAGCGAGGATTTTCCTGACCCCGACTCGCCCAGAATCGCCACGATCTCGCCTGTCGGTACCGTCATCGTCACGTCCTTCACGGCGTGAACTGGTGGGTGTTCATACGACAGGTTCAAATTTTCGATGTGCAACATCAGAAGGTCACCTCTTTGGAGCCTCGCGGGCGTAGAACGTCCGCGAGGAACATGATTGAGATAGTCAGTAGGGCAAGGATCACGGAGGCGGCGAGCGCCATTCCATAATTGTCGACGCCGGGGCGGCCCAGCAAGCGGCCAATAAGGACAGGCAGTGTCAGATAGTCAGGACTGGCGAGGAATGAGGTGGCGCCGAACTCGCCCAGCGAGATGGCAAACGCGAATCCGAAGGCCACACCCAGTCCACGGGCCATGATCGGCAGGTCGATCGTGGCTATGACGCGCATAGGGCTCGCGCCCAGCGTGGCGGCGGCTTGCCGCATGCGCGGGTCAATCGCACGAAGAATCGGTACAAGCGAGCGAACAACGAGGGGAAGGGCAACGACAGCCTGTGCGAGCGGCACGATGTATGCAGTTGGGATGCGACTGCCCGCTCCCCACGTGATGAGGAAGCCGAAACCGACGGTCACCGCAGAGATGCCGAGCGGGAGCAGGACTGCTCCATCCAATATTCGCTGGCCCGTTCGCGCCCACGGTGTTTGCACCCGGCGCGAGAGAGCGAGTGCCAGAATTATACCGACGACAAGGGCAATGATCGACGCGTCAATGGCAATCCGAACCGAATGATCGAGCGCCTCGAGCACCGAGGTCCCGCCCGCGAACCCCGCCCCAGTCTCACCGAGCGCGCGGTAGTTATGGAACGACCACTGCCCTCGCACGTTCAACGAACCGGCGACCAGTGCAAGGA
>JAAYGH010000265.1 GCA_012727825.1 Trueperella sp. | reverse complement strand
GCGCCAACAGGCCTCCATGTGCCTGCACCCGACAGGCGTCCGCGCGTCTGCGGCGAGATTTTCGCAAACGCGAGGACTTTTGGATATGTGCGAGGGGTAGTTCCCCTCGTGTTTGGCTGGAAACCCTCGCATCTGCGCGAACAGGCCGCCTCGCGTCTGCACCCAGCAGGCTTCCTCGCGTCTGCACCGACAGGCGTCCGCGAGTGTGCTCCGAGATTTTCGCAAACGCGAGGACTCTTGGACATGTGCGAGGGGTAGTTCCCCTCGTGTTTGGCTGGAAACACTCGCATCTGCGCCAACAGGCCTCCATGTGCCTGCACCCGACAGGCGTCCGCGCGTCTGCGGCGAGATTTTCGCAAACGCGAGGACTTTTGGACGTGTGCGAGGGGTAGTTCCCCTCGTGTTTGGCTGGAAACCCTCGCACCTGCGCGAACAGGCTGCCGTGTGCCTGCGCCAACGGGCTTCCGTGCGTCTGCGCCAGCGGGCTTCCTCGCACGTGAGCCCACGGGGTGAATCAGTAGAAAATGGACGCTCGGTTCACAGACGGACGCGCACAATGAGACAATACCGCTATGGCTAAACGAGATATCCGCATCATTGGTGACCCCGTCCTGCGAACTCCCTGTGATCCGATTACGGCAATCACACCGGGCATCGAACAGTTGGTGGAGGACCTCCTGGACACCGTGGACGAGCCCGGGCGCGCAGGTCTCGCGGCCAACCAAATCGGGATCTCCTACCGCGCATTCGCGTGGGGGATTGAAGGTAACACCGGCTACATTCTCAACCCCGTCATCACTGACATGTCGACTGACCAATTTCAGAGCGACGACGAGGGGTGCCTATCCGTTCCAGAACTATGGTTCCCATGCAAACGAGCATTGTATGCGCGCGCAGAGGGCATCGACCTTGATGGCAATCCCGTCGTCGTTGAAGGCGAAGGTATTTGGGGTCAGCTCGTCCAGCACGAGGTCGACCACCTCGACGGCTATCTTTACATTGACCGGCTGGAACGCTCACTGAAGAAGGAGGCGTTTCGCCAACTCAGGGAGCAACAATCATGACAAAGCCCAAACTCGTTCTCGCTGGCGCATCCGGATTCATCGGCTCACGCTTGGTCGAGGCAGCACTATCGGCAGGTTACGATGTACGCCGGCTCGTGCGATCCACGGACGCCGAACCGATCACCCACGTTGAGGATTTCCAGTGGAATCCTTCGGAAGGGCGCATCGATGCGTCGGTCTTTGATGACGTGTACGGCGTGATTTGCCTCAATGGCGCGGGCCTTTTCTCCCGGCCGTGGACGGATTCCTACAAGAAGATCATGTGGGACTCGCGGATTGATTCTGTACGCACCATTGTCGACGCCTTGACGGCTCGCACGGATCGTCCCAAGGTCTTCATCAGCGGATCGGCTGTGGGCTACTACGGGCCCGATTCAGGCGACCAGATTTTGACCGAGGCCAGCCCAAATGGTGGGGGATTCCTTGGCGAGCTCTGCGAAGCGTGGGAAGCGGAAGCCAACCTCGCATCCGACGTCGGCATCCGGACAGTCAATGCGCGTACTGGCCTCGTCATGGGCGCCGACGGCGGCATGCTCGGTATCCTCCAGCACGCGTACCGTATCGGTTTAGGAGCTCAGTTAGGTGACGGAACCAATTGGATGGCCACGATTGCGCGTGATGATTACGTACGTGCCTTGCTCTACCTTCTTTTGCACGCCGAGATTTCCGGACCAGTAAACATGACGAGCCCCGATCCCGTACGCAATAAAGAGTGGAATAAGTCCCTCGCCGAGCACTTCAACCGGCCGGCATTCATTCGTGCGCCTGAGTTTATGTTGCGACTGGCTCTCCAGGACTTCGCTGACGAAGCTGTACTTGCGTCACAGCGGGTTATTCCACAAAAACTCACCGATCATGGATTTTGGTTTCTTGCACCAACGGTTCCCGAAATCTTCAACCACGAGATTCCGCAGGCGTGACTTTAGAGCCCTCATGTGGCATTCTTGACGTATCGGACCTTTCTGGGTGTTAAGGGGAATTTCACTCAGGAGGAGGTCACGGTGAAAAACAAAGCCACTCGAGGCGTCATATTTATTCATTCAGTGACACCGGCTGTTCAACCTCACGTTGAATGGGCGGTGACAAGCGTGCTTGGCTACCCTGTCCATTTTGAGTGGACGAAGCAGCCCGCCTTACCGAATATGAATCGCGGCGAAGTATCTTGGACCGGTGAGGCTGGTACTGGCGCCCAAATCGCATCCGCTCTTGGCGGGTGGGAACATTTGCGGTTCGAAGTCACCGAAGAATCGACGACGACGAGCGACGGCGGACGCTGGTCGTGCACGCCGGGACTCGGAATTTTCTATGCTCAGACGGATCTGCTCGGAAATGTTGTCGTCTCAGAAAATCGCATACGTGCAGCGATTGAAGATTCAGCTGGAGATGCGGAGGAGCTTCGCAGGTTGCTGGATGTTGCCCTCGGCCAAGCGTGGGACGATGAGCTTG
>JAAYGH010000264.1 GCA_012727825.1 Trueperella sp. | reverse complement strand
TTATAAGGGAGCCCCTGAACCTACCTCAACAGGTTCAGGGGCTTCCAAACTATCGGCTTAATACCGAGTGTCGAACGTCAATGTCGAGCCTTACCGGGCGCCGTCACGGATTGCCGCTTCTGAGAGGGCACCGATCGTCGGGGTCTTGTCCGTGCGAGCAGTGTTCAGCCGGCCAGTTGGCACCTGTGTGCGCGCAATTTCAACCTCGGGACTGTGCTCTCCGGGCCCCTGGTGGTTCACGAGGATCGTCACTGAACGTGATCTGACAGGGAACACGTCACCCGCTTCATACACGTCTCCCGTGAACTCGACTGAGTCGGTCGATAGAACGACCTCCCATTTCGCGCCGTCCTTGGTTTCCGGAATAACGAAGTCGAGATCTTCTTCAGATGCGCTGTAGGCAAGGAGGAAATCGTCGTCGACGACCTTGTTTCCACGCGGATCAGGCTCAGCGATGCGATCACCGTTGAGATAGACCATGACGGAGCGAGCGAACCAGGTATCCCAGTCTTCATCAATCATCTCCTCGCCGCTATTGACGAACCAGACGATATCGCCGCGTTCGGATTCGCCACCTCGGTCGGCGTCGCCTTTGAAGAATCGACGACGGCGGAATACCGGGTGGTCACGGCGCAGGGCGATGAGGGCCTGAACAAAACGATGGATTTCGATCGTTTCCTCATCGAGTTCCCAATCCATCCACGACAGTTCGTTGTCCTGCGCGTAAACGTTGTTATTGCCGTCTTGGGTGCGGCCCAGTTCATCACCGTGAGAAATCATCGGAACGCCCTGAGATGTCAGCAGGGTCGTGAACATGTTTTTAATCTGACGCAGGCGCAAGGCACGGATCTCTGGATCGTCGGTCGGGCCTTCGACTCCGTGGTTCCACGACTGGTTATTGTTCGATCCGTCAGCATTGTTTTCGCCGTTCGCATCGTTGTGCTTCTCGTTGTAGGACACGAGATCGCGCATTGTAAAACCATCGTGAGCGGTGATGAAGTTGATTGACGCAAACGGGCGTCGGCCCGAATGCTCATACAGGTCCGATGAGCCGGTCAGGCGGGACGCGAACTCCGACAGAGTCGAAGGTTCACCGCGCCAGAAATCGCGCATCGTGTCGCGATAGTTGCCGTTCCACTCCGTCCACAGCGGTGGGAACTCTCCCACGTTGTAGCCACCTTCGCCAACGTCCCACGGCTCCGCAATCAGCTTGACCTGAGAGATAATCGGGTCTTGCTGGATGATGTCAAAGAACGAGGAGAGCTTGTCGACTGCGTGGAGCTCGCGGGCGAGCGTGGATGCAAGGTCGAAGCGGAAGCCATCCACGTGCATGTCAACCACCCAGTAACGCAACGAATCCATAATGAGTTGCAAACTATGGGGAGATGACATGTTGAGGGAGTTTCCGGTGCCCGTGGTGTCAAAGTAGTGTGCCTTGTCGTCTTCAACGAGACGATAGTAGGCCGAATTATCAATTCCGCGGAAGGACAGGGTGGGACCCATGTGGTTGCCTTCAGCCGTGTGGTTGTATACGACATCGAGGATGACCTCAATATCGGCCTCATGATAGGCCTTGACCATCGCCTTGAATTCTTCAACCTGCGACCCCCGCCCGCCCGAAGACGAGAAGGTGTTTTGCGGTGCGAAAAAACCGATGGTGTTGTAGCCCCAATAGTTCGACAGGCCCTTTTCAATGAGCGACGTGTCGTTCACGAACTGGTGGACCGGCATGAGTTCGACCGCGGTGATTCCCAGCTCCGCGAGGTAATTGACCATGGCAGGGTGAGCCATTCCCATGTAGGTACCGCGCAACTCCTCAGGAATGTCTGGGTGCAGCTGGGTCATGCCCTTCAGGTGCGCCTCGTAAATAATCGAGTTGTGGTATTCGTGCTTCGGTGGGCGATCGTGGCCCCAGTCGAAGAAGGGGTTGACGACGATAGAAAGCATTGTGTGGCCGAGTGAATCCAGCTCAGCACGTTTTGAATTGTCGGTGAAGTCGTAAGAGAAGTTTGCTTGATGATTCTCGACCTGTCCTTCGATCGCCTTCGCGTAAGGATCGAGGAGAATCTTCGACGGGTCACAACGGTCACCGTTCTCGGGATCATACGGACCGTGGACACGGAATCCGTACCGTTGCCCTGGGCGGATGCCCGGAATGTAGCAGTGCCACACGTATGCGTCGATTTCTCGCATCTCAACACGCCGTTCCGACAGGTCGTCGTCAACGAGGCACAATTCGATCTTGTCAGCTACAGACGAGAAAATCGCAAAGTTCGTGCCGGTGCCATCAAAGGTGGCACCGAGCGGATAAGGTTTACCTGGCCAAATGTCCATAACTCAACACTCTCATGTTTAGTCAAAAATTTTGCAAAGCAACGTGCGAATCTGTACTCATGTTCACTGAGGGCGCGCCGTTCGCTCACCTATCCCTCGACGGGCAGGAGCTTCTGTCAATGACCTGTGTGTCGTGCTGGCTATTGACGCCACGCCCACGTCATTAGTCGAATTTGAATTGGAGATGGCCACGCTGGCGTTCGAGCCGGCCAAGCAGATTTCGGCCGGACTCGGCTGTGATGTGCGCGGCGACGATGCGAACGAGGACCTGAACAACGAGCGATGATGTGTTTTCATCCGCATTCTCGGACCACGCCACGAGATCTTGGAACTCTTCATCAATCGCCGCAAATTGGGTTGCACGAAGATTTTTGGCTGTCTCAAGATCTCCGCTGCGCCACGCATTCTCCTCGGCACGGGCGTCACGGGCGCTCTGATCGATAAAATCTGCGACCTTGGGATTGTTGAGCCACGTCTTCCACTCGTGCGTGAGTTCGGTCAAGTCGGCCGCTGCGG
>JAAYGH010000263.1 GCA_012727825.1 Trueperella sp. | reverse complement strand
GGGTGAAGTCGGGCATCTCGTTTTCTTCGCTCAAGGGCGGTCGACTCGCCGGCTACGTGCCCGAGCAGGTCACGGCTATCGCCGAGTTCATCGCGGCGTGTGAGCTTGGGGCGATTTCGAGCGTCGTCGTGGCCTCGGACCTGATCATGCTGAACCACGTCAGCTCCCCGTTCGTGGGCGAGTTCCTCATACGGATGGTGGATGCCGGCGTGGCAATCGTGAACGCGCGAGACCACCAAGCAGTGATCATCGACGATGAACTTATTATCCCATTTATCGGTATTGCTGATGAGCAGAGCTCCCTTCACGTGTCCACAGGCATCTCTCACTCGCGGATGACTGGTGATTACATGCTGTTCGGCCAGCCGCGTCAGGGAGCGGTCTGGAATGCAGATGGTCTGCGCCTTGGCTGGTTCAATCCCGTACCGACCGACGAGTGGAGCCGTTTTGATGACCGCGAAATTATCATTCCGCAGAGCCATCGTGAGGAGTTTGAGAGGGAGTACCTGCCCCATCTGAGCCGGCACGCTCCGATTTTCGCCCATAATTACGAGCTGCCTACCCCTCCCGAGCCAAAGCTTCGGTTAACTCTGACGACGACGGTCGGCGAACCCTATCCACTCGTCACGGCCACGTGGGAGTGGATATACGTCGACGGAAACCGCACTCAGGGGCGCTCGCATCCACTGTGGTTGGCGCCCGATGCGACGCGCCAAGCCGATAGGGAGAGCGAAATCCGCGCACGCATGACCGAGATCGTTGCCACCCTTTGCCCAGTCATGGTGGACGAGGTGCTGCTGGGTACCTCGCGAGTGACGGGCGAGGACTTGCTCCAGCTAACGGCGCTCGTTGAGCGCCTGCGTGCAGAGGGAGTCGACGTCATCGACGACGGGCCTGCGTACCACCGTGCGAACGACGTCCGCGTTGATGTGGACGTCGATGAGAGCCGCGACTGGCTAGACCTCAAGATGCGCGTGCTCGTGGACGGCACGCACGTTGAGGTTGCAGATCTTCTTCGCGCGCTCACCTCCGGGCAGAACTTCACCTACATTGACGGCGCCTATCTCGATCTCGAGAGCGAGGACTTGGCCAAGTTAAAAGACCTGATCGCTGAAGCTCGCAACCTCGGTGATGGCCGTAGGTCTAGTATTCGCGTGCCCAAGGTGCGCACGTCATGGTGGGAGGAGCTCCTTGATCTAGGCGTCGTCGACGCCTCTCGCCACGCGTGGTTCGAAGCTGTTCGACAGGTTCGAGATCACGGCCCGGTTGAGGTGCCATCGAACCTTATGGCCACGCTCCGGCCCTATCAGGTGGAGGGCTTCGAATGGTTGGCACACCTGCGCGACGCGGGGCTTGGCGGCGTTCTCGCCGACGATATGGGCCTAGGTAAAACCGTTCAGACTCTGGCGATGGTGTTGCGCGATCGTGAACGCCAGCAGGAATCTGAGGGAGGTACGGGAGGTCCGTGGCTCGTGGTGGCTCCGACCTCGGTCGTCGGTAACTGGTTAAACGAAGCTCACACTTTTACCCCGAGCTTGAAGGTCGTGGGTATCGAAGCCACGGAACGCATCCGGGGCGAAAGTTTAGCGGATGCCGTGGCCGGAGCGGACGTCGTCGTGACCTCCTATACGCTTATGCGCCTCGAAGCCGAAGCCTACCGCCAGCTTGGCATTACCGGTCTCATTCTTGACGAAGCGCAAAATGTGAAGAACCCGAAGTCGAAGGGATTTGCGGTCGCGGCGAGCCTCGGTGCGCCCACGGTTTTCGCTGTGACGGGCACGCCAATTGAAAACAATTTGGGTGAGTTGTGGGCCATGTTTGCACTGTCGGCGCCGGGCCTCCTTGGTACGTCAGAGAAATTCACCGATACGTTCCGCAAGCCCATCGAGAAGGCCGCCGGGCTGACCGGGCTGCGCAGCGACGAGGGCGATGACCTCGTGGCGACTCTCCGGCGTCGTATTTCTCCCTTCTTCCTGCGCCGCACAAAGGACGCGGTGGCGCTTGACTTGCCGCCCAAACAGGAGCAGATTCTTTCGGTTGAATTAACCGGATCGCACCGACGCCTATATGACGTTCAGCTTGAGAAGGAGCGACACGGCGTACTCGGACTGGGGGATGGGGACCGGATCGAGATCCTTTCCGCGCTGACCCGGCTGCGCCAGCTGGCAATTGACCCGCGCCTCATTGACGAGAATTCGGACGCGCCTCCCTCGAAACTCGACGAGCTCCTGCCACTGATTGACAACCTCGTGGCGGAGGGACACACGGCGCTCGTCTTTAGCCAATTCACCCGCTTCCTGAAGCTGATCGCTGCACGACTGGACGACGAAGGCATTCCATATCTGTACCTGGATGGTTCGACGACGAAACGCCCGGCTCTCATTGACCGCTTCGCACAAGGTGAGGCGCCCGTCTTTTTGATCTCGCTTAAGGCCGGGGGCACCGGGCTGAATTTGACGATGGCAGACTATGCCATTCTGACTGACCCGTGGTGGAACCCGGCGGCCGAGGAGCAGGCAGTCGACCGAGCACACCGAATTGGCCAGACCAGACCAGTTCACGTGTACCGGCTCGTCTCGCGTGGCACGATCGAGGAGAAAGTGGTGGCACTCCAGGATGCAAAACGGCGGTTGCTCGGCGTGATTTCTAACGACGGTGGGCAGGCGATGCCCGCGTTGTCGGCAGCGGAGCTCCGGGCGTTACTCGCGTAGGACTGCACGTATCAGACGCGAGGGTTTTCGGTTATCCGCGAGGGGAACTTACCCTCGGTTATAGCAGCAAGTCCTCGCGTTTGCGAAGGGTACG